>CAJGDA010000058.1 GCA_904501935.1 uncultured Methanobrevibacter sp.
ATTGGTTATGAATTTATTTTCCTGATTGCTTTAACAATGGGATGTTTATCGCAAATAAGGCCAAATGGTATTTACATTATCGTACTCACATTGATTTTTTTGGGATATTACCTTTTCAAAAGGAATTTGACTAAGAAATTTTTGACCATTCTTGCTTTAACCTTTGTCATCATATTGTTGATTGCATCATTGAATGTTGTTTTCGATGTTCATGACAATCAGAAAAGTGCAGTGCTTGCTAAGGTATCTCACATGTTGGCGGATTACGATTTAAATCTGGATTTGGATGAACCTGATAGGCAAAAAATTCATGAATTAGTTAGCGAAAAGGATATTAGGGAAAAATATCGCACCACTTTCTCAGATCCAATATGTTTCGCATCGAATAAATCGGTTTGGGATAATTATTCACATGACTATATAGAAATGGCAGTCAAATATTCCATTAAAAATCCAATTCACTTTTTGGAATATCTTTTCAATTCCGCACCGATAGTATGGGATATAACAAGGGATAGCTCTTGGATAGGATATCAGTATAATACTGACATGGAAAAGGATAAATATAAATTTTATTCAAATCATAAGGAGATTAATATAACCGAATTTGAGGATATCTCCTATAAAAATAATGGAACCGGCATGTTTGTTGGATTGAATAATTTTGTCAATGACTTTAAGGATAATATCATATTGGATACCTTGTTTGACAGTCCTGCACTGTATATGTACATCTCTTTACTTTTGCTTGCGGTCATGTTTTTCATAACAAGGTCTAAAGCCATATTCCTGATTTATCTGCCTAATTTATTGAATATATTGGTTATTTTTGTTTCAACACCAATTCAGGACAACAGATATTTATATCCAAATTTGTTAGTTTGCTATTTCCTGATAATAATGTTAATATATGTTTTAGCAAAAAAGCATTCTTCAGAATCTGCAGAATAGCTTATGCTAAAGTATAATAAAAATCATCACAATATTTAAAAATATGATAACATTTATAACTGGTAACGAACATAAAGTTAAAGAAGCAGAGAATATTTTCAAAGATTATGACATAAAATTAGAGCATATTGATTTAGGTTACTGTGAACCTCAGGGAACCCTTGAGGAAGTGGCTTTATCAGGCGCAAAATATGCTTGTCGTAAACTTGACAAACCTGTGATTGTTGAAGATGCTGGTTTATTCATTAAAGCTTTAAATTGGTTTCCGGGAACATATTCACATTATGTTCAAGATACTATTGGAAATCAAGGTATTTTAAAGTTATTAACCGATACTGATGACCGTTATGCCGAATTCAGGTCAGTTATTGGGTACTGTGCCCCCAATTCTGAGCCCAAGATCTTTTTAGGCAAGGTGTCAGGTGAAATCGCAGTTGAAGAAAGAGGAAATTTAGGATTTGCTTTTGATCCATTGTTTTATGTACCTAGTTTAGGTAAGACCTTTGGAGAACTTACAACTGATGAAAAAAACCAATTTTCACATAGAAAAAATTCTTTAGAAAAATTTATCAAATGGTATTCCACTCAGGAGTAGCATTGTTTTTCTAATAACTGCTTAATTGGGCTTATTTAAGATTTAAAAAATTTAAAGAGGTTTATATTATGGCAAGACCAGAATGGGTAACTTATAGTGATGAAGAAATTGAAGAAATGATTTTGAAATTTAACAGAGAAGGTAAAAGTACTTCCGAAATTGGTATTATCTTAAGAGACCAATACGGTATTCCATCTGTTAAAGATGTAACTGGCGAAAGAATTACTCAAATTTTAAAAAGAAACGATCAAGCTGGCGAATACCCAGAAGACTTATTAAACTTAATCAAAAGAGCAGTTAACATCAGAGATCACTTAGCAGAAAACCCTAAAGATTTACACTCTAAAAGAGGTTTAACTATTATTGAATCCAGAATTAGAAGATTAGCTTCTTACTATGTAAGTGAAGGTAAATTACCAGAAGGATGGAGATATAATCCAAAAGAAGCAGCACTCCTTGTTAAATAGAGCTAAAGAAGCTAGTGATATGCTTAAGGAGCATATCGAAAAAGATGACGTTATAAGAATTATTTCTCATAACGATGCTGATGGAATTTCAGCGGCAGCCGTAATAGCGAATGCTTTGGCTGAAGAGGGTGCTCAATTCCACACTACAATTCTCCCTCGTCTAAAAGATGAGAATGTTAATCAATTAAGGCATGAAAAATATGATTTATTCATATTTTCTGACATGGGTAGCCAATTTGTTAAAGAATTTAACACCTATAAACATGATGTGATTGTTGCAGACCACCATCAGGTTGCAGATACAGAATCAGAAAGCAATGTGGTTCATATCAATCCCCATTTGTTTGGCATTGATGGGAGTAGGGATTTGTCCGGTGCAGGTTCAAGCTATTTGGCAGTTCGTGAACTTGACAAAAAGCATTTAGCTTATTTCCCATTGATTGGAGCATTTGGTGATATGCAAGGTCAGGATGGATTTAAGGGTGTAAACAAATTAATTATTGATGATGCTCTTGAAAGTGGAGTTTTGGAGATTCATGAAGGTTTGAAGATTGTTTCTAAAGCATCTGAACCAATCTATAAATCTTTAGCTTATACTTTTTCACCACCGCTTCCAAAGATTAGCGGTGATTTTGATGGAGCCCGTGAATTTCTAGAGCGTATGAACCTATCCTATGGAATCAAATTTACAGACCTGGAAGATGAGGAAAAAGACTTGTTGAAAGATGCCCTCATTTCCATCAATCCTGATATTTTCGGTGATTGCTATACAATTCCAAAGGAAGTGCCGCTATTGCGTGATCTGGAGGACTATTCATATATTCTTGATGCATGCGGTAAAAATAAAAAGCCGGGTCTTGGTTTAAGCATTTCACTTGGAGAACGTGACCAGGCTTTGGATGTGGCTTTGAAGTTGCAACGCCAATATCGTGACCAAATAGTCAAAGGTTTGGAGTGGGTTAAAAAAGAAGGTGCTCAACAACTGAATAGCATCCAATATTTGTACTCTGAAGATAAAGTATTGAAATCTGTCATGGGCACTATTGCAAGTATTGGATTGTCTGTTGAATTATTGGATGATTCAAAACCAGTTATTGGCCTTTCAAGACTCCACAAAGATATTAAGATATCTGGAAGGACTACTCGCGAAATGGTTGCTAAAGGTGTTGATTTAGGTAAGGCCCTTCAGGATTCATCAAACAATTTTGGCGGTACCGGCGGAGGTCATGACATTGCCGCAGGTGCCATGATTCCTTATGAAAGTAAAGATAATTTCCTGCACTTGGTTGATGAAATGGTTGAATATCAATTAGCAAATGATTAATATGTTTCTAACAAAAAAAGAAGAGCAAATGTGTAATGGGGAGTTTGGAGAAACCATTAGAAAAAGTATGGATATCCTAGTTGCTTTAGGGGATATCTATGGTGCTTCTAAATTGGTTGACATAACTTCTGCACAGGTATCTGGCGTTTCATACAAGACTATTGGGGATGCTGGTTTAGAATATCTTGAAGATTTGGCAAAAGACGGATCTGCTAAAGCCACTATCAACGCTTCTCTAAATCCGCCTGGAACCGATTTGGATAATTGGGAAAAATTAGGATTTCCAAGAGATTTTGCAATCAAGCAAAATCAGATTGTGGATGCCTATGCAAATCTTGGAATTTCCAAAACATGCACTTGTACTCCTTATCTAGTCGGCAATGTTCCAAGGTTCAGGGACCATGTATCTTGGTCTGAATCTTCCGCTGTTGCATATGTCAATTCCGTCATAGGCGCTAGAACCAATCGTGAAGGCGGTCCGGCAGCTCTTGCGGCAGCTATTGTTGGAAAAACCCCATTGTATGGATTCCACTTGGAACAAAACAGAAAAGCTAATTTGATTGTCAATGTTAATTGTGAACTTGGCGGTGCTGATTTTGGAGCATTAGGCTACATCATCGGTAAGTTTGTTGGTGGAGGAATTCCATATTTCGTATTGCAGAATACTCCTAACAATAACGATTTGAAAACTTTAGGAGCGGCACTTGCATCTTCAGGTTCAGTTGCGCTTTACCATATGGAAAACGTAACTCCCGAGTATGACAAGGCGGGCAAGGACGATGTTGAAGATGTGATGTTCATTTCCCAAAAGGAAATTGATGAAACTCGCCAAAAATTATCCACAACTGACAGGCAACCTGATTTGATTTGTTTAGGATGTCCTCATGCATCATTGGAAGAAATCAAGCAAGTAGCTAATATAGTTCAAGGAAAAACAATCAAGAATAAATTATGGATTTGCACATCAGTTAGCGTAAAGGCAACTTCCGATAGGATGGGCTATACTGAAATAATTGAAAAGGCAGGCGGAAACGTTGTTTGTGACACCTGCATGGTTGTAGCCCCTATTGAAGATATGGGCTTTGAGGTAATTGGTGTTAATTCAGCAAAGGCAGCGAATTATGTTCCATCAATGTGTGGACTTGACGTTGTTTATAATGACGTAGAAAATCTTATTCAATTCGAATAGATTTTCTTAATTTTTTTTTAAAATTATTTTAATTATTTAAATGAACTTATTTTTCTTATTAAACTTTAAATTAGATAACTTCTAAAACTATAATTAAGAAATTATTAGGAAGACTTTTTTATGAATTATTTAGTTGTTGGTGCCGGAAATGCTAGTAGGCCTGTTGCAAGACTACTAAATCATTTAGGCCATGATGTTGTTATCACTGATTTAAAGGATATTTCCGAATTTAAGATAGAATTTCAAAGAAGCTTAAATCAATTAGAAAATGAAGGCGTTACATTAGACATGCCAAATAAGGACCCTTCTGTCGATGGGTTCGATGCTGTTTATATGCCTCCTACATTGCCCGAATCCGCTCCGATAGCTAAAAAGATTGCAGAGTCTGACTTGAAAATTTTAACCAACGAAGAATTTTCTGAAATGGTGGATGACTTAATTCCGGTAGATATTATTGGGATTACTGGAACCATGGGTAAAACTACCACCACGTTTATCACAACAAGCTTGTTCAAGCAAGCAGGATTTAATGTCTGGTCCTGTTCATCTCTTGTAAATAACTTGGTTTCAGAAGCTATAATTGATGGTATTGTTACAGGTAAAGCTAATAATTGTGATATAGCTATTTTTGAGCTTCCTCACGGTACAATTGGTCTTTTGAATAGGTTGAATATCAAAATTGGGCTTTTGACAAACATTGCTGAAGACCACCTATCCGAATTTGGAGGGTCTTTGGAATTGTATCAACAGCGCAAATTGGTTTTGCAGGCTATGAGCGAAATATTCATAGCAAATAATTCCTGCAGGGACATAATTGAAGCAGTTAGGGATGACGCTCTATATTATGCATTGGATGAGGATGTTGATTTCAAGGGAACTGTAGGGGACAAGTCATTAACCATCAAATATGAAGATGATGAATTCACAACTCCATTTTACATGATGAGTTATTTCTTTGAAAACTCTGTTGCGGCTTCAGCCGTGGCATTGACATATGGGGTCAAAAAAGAGGATATCATAGATGCATTGACAGAATTTAAAGGATTGCCGGCCCACATGGAAGATGTTGGAGATTACAATGGCAGAAAGGTAATTCTTGATTCTGCATTTTTATATGATGGAATGAAAATCACTCTTGATTACTTTAAGGATGACAGTGTTGTGTTATTCTTGGATCATTTTGATACATTATCCGTAAGGGATAAGGCAGAAGTTGGCGAATTGGTAAGCAATTATGACATTAAAGTTGTTATAGCTAGCGGATTCAACGAAGTAAACCAAACTGTTGAAATGGAAGCGGCACAGGAAATATTGGATGCAATAACAAATCCTAATATTGAAAAAGTGGCTGTTGAAACAATCGAAAAGGCAGCTGAGCTGACTTTCAAATATTCTGTGCCTGGAGACATTATTTTGCACATGGGGCCGCTTATAGCATATGACAGGTTGACTACTGTTGACAAGATAATGAAAGGATTGGAAATAGGAAGTAAAAAATATGAATAAAAATAAGACATTCGGTGTTATTGGTGTTTGCGGAGCAAATGGCAATTTAATTGCTAGAATCCTTAAACAAAGAGGGTATAATGTTATTGGAACTGATTTAGCATTTAAAAAAGATTGTAGATTTGCAAAAGCTTTGGAAGGCTATGATATCGATGTGTTTTATGGAAAAACTCCTGAAGCTTTCTTTAAAAAATCAGATTATATAATTCCTCCTGCCAGTTTATCTAAAGATTCCGAATTGTTGAAAAGCATTGACAAACCTATTTTAGAATTATGCGACATTATTGAAATGATTCAGCCTGAAAAGCCGGTGTTTGGAATATCCGGTACTAATGGTAAGACAACTTCAACAACTTTGCTTAAAAAGATAGCTTATGACAATGGCATTAAACCTTGTGAGCATGATTTGGAAGGCATGCAGGGCAATGCTGAATTCATTCCAATTTTGCAGTCAAGATTGGATGGTGATGTTGGAATTTTGGAAGTCGGTACATTCGGTATTCCCGGCACTGTTGGAAGAGTTGTTAAAAATACCTCCATGACAGCTGGTTTGATTACAAACATCACTCCTGATCACTTAAATGATTTAGGCAGCTTTATGGATTATGCAAATGTAAAGGCAGAATTCATTAAGGAAATAGGTGACGGCACTCTCATTGTCAATGGGCAGGACCCAACAATTATGGGGCTTTTAAGAGAACTTGATTTTAAAGGAGAAATCATTACATTTGGTGTTGATGAGCTTCCGGATTCCGTTGCCATGAAGGAATGTGTTTGCGGCAATGAAATCGCTGTTAAGGAAATCATTTCAGGATGTGGCTATTATTTCTGCAAATGCGGCATAACCACCCCGCAAGTCGATTACATTGCAACAAATGTCGATTTGAAAAACAGGACTTTTGATTTGCACACACCAACTGAAAAGTTAAGTGTTAAAATGGCTATTGACGGAATTCATAATGTTTATAACGTGACTGGAGTCATTATAGCTGCTCATAAATTTTTAGATTTGCCTTATGATAAGATTTTGCCTTCAATTGCTACTTTCACTGGGGTAAGTGGAAGAATGGATGAAGTAGGAACTGTCAATGGCAAGACTATTTTTGTTGATTACGCTCACAATCCTGCAGGAGTAGAAACTGTCTTAAAAGAATTCAAAAAGTTGTTTGGGGACTTTACAACTGTCATTACAGTTTCATCCGAATCAGGCTATCCTGGAGATTTGGATATTTTCAACAGCGTTTTGAAATTCTCAAAATTCATTGTTCCCGCATCAACAGCTTCTCAAAAGATAGCAACTGAAAAATTAAAGGATAATCCAAAATTAAACGATAGAATCTTTTTCAATTATGTCGGCAATTTTGAGAAAACTTCTACATTAGGCGCTTCTGAAGAGGAAGTGAAAGAAGGAATAAAGAAGGCTTTGAATTTGGATTGTGAAATGATAATAGCTATTGGTGAGGCAGCTACCAAATTCAAATCTATTGTTTTTGAGATATAGCTTGTTTGCACAGCAGATTTTCCAGATTAATTTTAAAATATTACTTTTCAAATGCTCTCACTTAATGTTTTATAAGTAGTAAGAATTAATATGATAATAAGGGTTAGGTATAAATTCTTTTACTAAAATTTATCCAAATTAGAATTATATGGGTTTTTATCATGGCTAGTTATATTAATCATCCTCTTTTGAAAAAAGATGCAATTGAATCTAGGTTATATCAGCAGATTTTGGCAGGGGATGTTTTAAAAAAAGGAAATACTATGGTTGTTGCACCAACCGCATTGGGTAAGACAATTGTAGCTATTTTGGTTGCTGCCGATAGGTTGCATAAGGTTAAAAATTCCAAAGTACTTGTTTTGGCTCCATCAAAACCATTGGCAATACAGCATGAAGCTAGCTTTAAAGAATTTATCACTCTTCCATGCACATCAATTACTGGAGCTGTTAAAACTGATGAAAGAGTTAAAAGATGGGAAGAGTCCAGAATCATTTGTGCGACACCTCAGACTATCGAGTCAGACCTGTTGAATGGTCGTTATGATTTGAGCAGTGTCTCTTTGGTTGTATTTGATGAATGTCACCATGGTGTCGGGTCTTATTCTTATGTCTATTTGGCATCCCGTTATGTTCAAGAATCCAAGTTTAATTTGATATTGGGCCTAACTGCATCTCCAGGTTCTGATAAATTTAAAATTAAGGAAGTTTGCCAAAACCTGTATATCCAAAATATCGTTGTTAAAACTGAAGATGATGTTGATGTAAAGCCTTACTTCAATCCGGTTGAGATTGAGTGGGTTAGGGTCAAAATGAGCAGTGAACTTGAAAAGATCAAGTCTTACATAGACAAGTCTTTAAAAGTTAGGCTTAAGGCTTTAAAAAACATGGGCGTCATTAAAACAGTATCTGTTGGTAAAGTTGATATTTTAAATGCAAGGGGAAGAATTCAAGGCGAAATTGCAAGGTCAACCAATCCTGATAAGGAATTGTTCCAAGCCATCTCAATTTTAAGTGCAGTAATCAATATTCAGCATGCTCAGGAGCTTATTGAAACTCAAGGAATTCAGACATTCAATAGATATGTTGCCAGATTGCGCAAAAAGAAAACCAAAGCGGCTAGGTCATTGATGATGGATGATAATTTTGGCCGTGCTGTTAAGATGGCAAAAGAGGCTGAAAAGAATGGTTGGGAACATCCTAAGCTCAGAGAAATCACAAAAATTCTCAAAAAGGAATTGGGTGTTGGCGATGGTCAGACTAAACTTAAAACCACTCGTTTTGATGATAAAAGTGATGAACATTCATCTAAGATAATGCTATTCACACAGTATAGGGATACTCTTGAGATGATTCATAAAAAACTTGAAAAAGAAGGAATTAAATCAGCTAAATTCTTTGGTCAGGCATCAAAAGATGGTGAAAAAGGATTGACTCAAAAACAACAAAAAGCCATTATAAAATCATTTAAAATGGGCGAATACGATGTTTTGCTTTCAACCAGTGTGGCTGAAGAGGGCATTGATATTCCTGCTGTGGACTTGGTTGTATTATATGAGCCGGTCCCGTCTGAAGTTAGGATGATTCAAAGACGTGGCAGAACCGGCCGTAAAAGAACTGGCCGTGTAAAAGTATTGATTACTAATGGAACAAGAGATGAGGCTTATTACTGGTCCAGCATCAGAAAAGAAGACCGCATGAAAAATCAATTAATAGACCCTGATGTATTGGAAGAATTGAATGCTTCTGCAGTTGAGAGAATGGAAAATGAAAAAAAAGTCAAAGTCATTGACAGGCCGAAAAAAGAAAATGATTTTCCAATTGTATATGCGGATTCACGTGAAGGAAATTCTAAAGTTATTAGACATTTGACTGAAATGGAGATTGATGTCAAAGTTCATTCAATGGCTGTTGCAGACTATCAGGTAAGTGATGAAGTAGCTATTGAGAGAAAGACAGCTAAGGATTTTGTCGATTCATTAATTGACAAAAGATTGTTTAAACAGGCTCGTGAGTTGTCTGAAGAGTTTAAACGTCCTTTGATGATTTTGGAAGGTGATGATTTGTACGCAGGTATGGTTAACCCAAATGCTATTCGAGGTGCACTGGCATCCATTGCAATTGATTTTGGAATAAGCATAATTCCTACCCGTAATGCCCAAGATACTGCTGCAATGATAAAAAGAATAGCTGTTAG
>CAJGDA010000059.1 GCA_904501935.1 uncultured Methanobrevibacter sp.
ATGGTGGTACAAACACATTTATGGATGGTTCTCCTTACTCCTACTTAACTTATGGTAAACCTATGAGTATGGGTAGAAGAATTGCTCTTGAAATAAAAAGAGGAATTGAAAGGGATGAATTAGAAAAAATAATAACATAAATTGTTATTATTTTTCATTTTTTTCTATTTTTTAATTTTACTTAAAAAACCGCTTTTTTTAAGCTTAATTTTATTGCTTAATATTTTTACTAGTTTTTTTCTTTTTACCGGTGTTTTGTTTTTTCTCATATTCTTTCAGTGCCTTTGCACGGCTTAATTTGGTCCATGCACCGACAAAACCAACAAGAGCCCCAACAATGATAATTAAAATGGTTGTGGAAATTATTCCTGTCTCAGTTGCGAAGAAACCGGTAGGTTGTCCGAAATATCCATCTAAGAATAATATTACGATTGGGGTGGATGCTAATGCTCCAAGTATTGTTCCCATTTTAAGGTCTTTTTGTCCATATCCTGCGTATAAAAGTCCCATTGCTGAAAATGGATAAAACCAATCCCAATACATCCATCCAAATATTATAAATGCGGCTGCTATAGCAGCTCCAAATATTAAAGCTTTAATATTTATTTCCGGTAAGTTTGCCATATTATTTCTCCAAATATTTATTCTTTATGAGCCAATGCTCCTCCTAACGCTCCAGTAATTCCCATCACAATTGCATAATAAATTAATTCAAATATTATTGTGGTAATGCTTGTAATTCCAGAAATTGTAAATCCGGTCAATCCTCCGAAAATACCTGCTAAACTACCTCCGAATGTTGCAACTAGGATGAATAGCACAGCAGAAAGGATTGTGCCTAATGCTCCTGCAAGTGCCGCATTCCACATGCCTCCCAGCGCACCTTCCTTTGCAAGATATCCTGTGATGAATCCAACAATTAATAATCCTACAAATTGATAATGTGGGAAAAATGATGCTACAATTACTGATAATATGAAACCTATAATTACTGCGCTCCATTTTGTCATAATAATCACCTTTTATATAATTATTGTATGTTATTAATAAATGTATTTATTTTTTTGTCAGGATTTTCAATATCTTCTGAAGTCAAAAACATTGTTGAAATTTGATTTTTGCCGCTAACGAAGGCTATTTTTTCAAGTGTTTTATCGTATCCACCACCCATGCAGGTGCAAAATGAAGCCATATTTTTAATGTGGTCCCTATATTTAACTAGATAAGTAAAAACGGGTGGCGCCATATTTGAAGACCATACGGGTGTTCCCACAATTATCAAATCATAATCTGAAGGATTTTTTGAAATCGGGTCAATATCGCTAGCCCTTCCCATTGTCGCATTCATTCCACCTTTCATGAATCCAAGTTTTCCTTTATATTTTTCACCATCGGTAATCTCTTCAATATCGCAATCAAGTTTCTTTTGAAGTTTATTTGCAATTTCTTTTGTTGTATTGGTTCTTGAGTAATAAACTATTAAAGTTTTCATTTTTACACCTAATAAATATCTTTTAATTTGTCTTTGATTTGATCAAGAATGGCCTGATGCATTCTTTTTGTAAATTCACCTTTATCATTTTGATTTAAAACATCCAGATAACCTTGTGAAACTAGGTTGAATGCAAAAGGACTAGGTATTACAGTATCTATTGTTTTTATATCCATTTCTTCTGCATCTATCATATTTATAACTTTCAATGCATTTTTAATATCCATGTAGTCTTCAAGCGATTCTCGTCTGGCTTCTTTTAGTATTGAGAAATTATCATCCATGTCCTGTACAAATTTTAACAGTATTTTCCCGCGCACTTGCTGTCTTCCAACAGATTTGGATTCTCCTTTATAGTGTCTTAGAGTCATTAAAGATCTTCCAGCACAGTGTCTAAATCTAGAGGCCAGAGTTTCGGTTTTATTCAATGAATTTGTTAATATTGTTTCAAAGTTCTCTGGATTCAATTCATTAAATGATTCCAATCCTCCGATTTTTCCGTCCGAACTTAAGTAAAAACCATTGTCTGAAATTGATATGGTCACATTCATATTGTATTTTTTAGCGACAATATATGCTGTTGCTCTTGATAATGCATCGTTGACTTTTCTTCCAAACAATGAATGGAATATTACAAAGCGCCTTCCTCCAAATCCTTTATAATATTCAATCAGCAATAATCTGTTGCTTGGTATTTTGGCATATTTGTATTGCTCAACGAAGTATTCGTATATGGAATTGGCCGCAAAGTCATCAACATACAAGTAGTCATAAATGAACTCCATTATTTCCTCTTTGCTTCGGCGGTATTCAAATTTGGTTTCCATGTGTGACCTGAAGCGTTGAATGTCCATTGCAAGGTCAAAAGATAATGGGAGTTGCTGCGAAAACCAGGAGGGTATTGTTGGCGGTCCAGTTGATGGGGTTACATTGATGGTCATTCCCTTTCCGTAGTTGAATCTGTAGGTTTTACCGCCCAAAACAAAGGTATCCCCTTTTTTCAGCCTTTCCATAAATGATTCTTCAATTTTCCCGACAGTTTCGCCATCGCATTTGACCAAAACGCCAGAACTATCTGGTATTGTTCCTATATTTGTTGAATAGAGCATTCTGGCTAATTTGCCTCTTTTTCCAAATGTTCTTTTATCATAATCAATCCAGATTTTTGCATAAACATATCTCTCTTCGAGTTCAGGGTATTCTCCGGCCATGTAGCTTAATACATCCTCATAATCGTCTCTTGAGAGGTTTTTGTAACAATAGCTCTTTTTGATTACATCGTAAGCATAATCAATGTCCCATGTGTTTTCTATACTCATTCCATAAATGTGTTGGGCCAAAACATCTAGACAATTGGTTGGGATGTTGATTTTGTCGATTTTTCCTTCTTTAGCATTTTTAAGTAGCACTGAGCATTCTACTAGGTCATCACGATTTGTTACGATTATTCGTCCTTTAGATTTTTCATGTAGCTTGTGCCCACTTCTTCCAATTCTTTGAAGCGCCCTTGCAACTGATTTCGGAGAGTTTATCAAAACGACAAGGTCGATATATCCAATGTCAATACCTAATTCCAGTGAAGTTGATGATACAACAGCTTTAAGCTTTCCTTCTTTTAGCTTATTTTCTGTTTCCAGACGTACTTCCTTTGAAAGTGAGGAATGGTGGGCCATAATGTTTGAATCATCATAGTTCATCGGATACATTTTCTTTAAGTTATAAACAAATCTTTCAGTTCCGCTTCGAGTATTGGTAAAAATTAATGTTGTCTTATTTTCTTGAATCAGGTCATCAAGTAGGTCATACATCCCCAAACGAGTATCTTCTTCATCAGCAAGTACAATGTCACTTACAGGACACATTACTTCCATATCCAGTTCTTTTAAATAATTGATGTCAACTATTTTGCAACTTCTGCCAACACCATATTCATAACCCACAAGAAACTTAGCAACTTCTTCAAGTGGGCTGACAGTTGCTGAAAGGCCTATTCTTGTAAATTGGCCAATTAGATGTTGCAATCTTTCTAAAGATAAGCTTAAATGAACTCCTCGTTTATTTTCGGCTAAAGAGTGAATCTCGTCAACAATAACATATTTGACTCCACTCAATTTTTCCCTGAACTTTGGTGCAACAAGCAGAATTGATAACGTTTCGGGTGTTGTAATTAGGATATGTGGCGGTTTTTTAAGCATTTTTTGTCTTTGATATTGGGTTGTATCTCCAGTTCGCACGGCTTTTCTTATTCCGAGTTTGTGGCCTGCGATTTCTTCTATTCCTTTTAATGGTTCATCTAAATTTTTTTCAATATCATTGTCCAATGCCTTAAGGGGAGAAATGTAGATGCAATAAACCTTATCTTCCAACTCTTCTTTCTCAGCAAGTGCTGCCAATTCGCTGATTACTGATAAAAAAGCGGTTAATGTTTTACCTGACCCTGTTGGTGATGAAATGAGGATGTTATTCTTTTTGTGAATGTCAATGATTGATTTTTTCTGAGCAGGTGTGAAATCACTGAATTGTGAATCAAACCATTTTTGAACCCAAGGGTGCAAAGTTTTAAAAATCTGCTTTTTTGTGTAACTTTTAGTTTGATTTTCAATCATTTATGTTTCCTCAAATTTTATTCTAATATTGTTATAATTTTAATTGACATGATTATATTAATTTTATTAATATTTTGTAGTATGTGTAAGTGTTCAATATATTATATTTTAATTGTACTTTTTGTACATCTTTAAAATCAATTTATTATATGTTAATCGTTTTATTTAACTTCTTTAATTATTTTAGTATAATATTTGATTTAATTAATAAATTTCAGATTTTAATAAGAAGTTTTCCCATATAAAAATAATTAAATAGTTCTATTTAATATATAATTATTCATAGGCAAATGCCTTAGGTGGTAAAAAAATGAAAAACTATTTCGATATTAAAGACAAAGTTGCAGTCGTAACTGGAGCTTCCTCTGGTTTAGGCTGGCAAATTGCACAAGCATATGCAAGCCAAGGTGCTAAATTAGCATTATTCGCAAGAAGAGAAGACAGATTACTTGAAAATGTTGCTGAAATCGAAAAAGAATTCGGTACTGAAGTAATTTACGCAGTATGTGATGTAGGTGACTACGACAGCATCACTGCAGCTGTTGCAAAAACTATGGACGCATATGGAAGAATCGATATTTTAGTTAACGCAGCAGGTATGGGTAACAACAAAATGGTTACCGACCAATCCAACGAAGAATGGGAAAGACACATCCACATTGACTTAAGTGGTGTATACTACATGTGTAAAGCTGTCGGAGAAATCATGATTGAACAAGAATACGGTAAAATCATCAACATCGGATCCATTCACTCAAGAGTTATCTTCCCTGGTGGAGGTATCAGCGCATACTCCTCAGCTAAAGGTGGAGTAATGAACTTAACCAAAAACTTAGCTGTAGAATGGGCTAAATACAACATTACCGTAAACGCAATTGGTCCTGCTGTATTTGAAACTGAATTAACTGTAGATTCCATTGAAATGGAAGGATTCATGGACCTCATTGCTGCATACTGTCCTGCTGGACGTTTAGGTAAACCTGGTGAATTAGACGGTATTGCTATTTACTTAGCATCTGACGCATCCAGTTTCTGTACCGGTCAATTAATCTGTATTGACGGTGGATGGACTGCTATTTAAATAAGAGATTTTTTCTCTTATTTTTTTCTATTTTTTTTAAAAGATTATATATTCCTAAAATCTAATTTAATATCATGTCAAATTTAAGTTTTGAAGAAGCTATTAACAATTTATCAGATGATGATGTTAAAGTTAGAAAAGAAGCTATTGAATCATTAGTTGGAACTACTGATGAAGAAGCTATTGACCCATTAATTAAAGCCACCACTGATGATAACGCACAAGTCAGGTTTAAGGCAGCTGAAATTTTAGGAAGCATGGGTGAAGTAGCTGTTGATAAATTAATTGAAGAATTTAAAAATGCAGAAGGAAAAGACAAAAGATTTTTGGCCTTTGCACTTAAAGAAACTGAAGATGAAAAAGTCATTCCTTATTTTGTTGAAGCAACTGAAGATGAAGATTTTGGTGTTAGAAAAGTTGCTGTTCGTGCTTTAGGTGAACTTCAAGTTGAAGATGAATTGGACACTATTGCAAAATGTCTTGAAGATGAGGATTGGGGTGTTAAACTGGCTGCTATTCAGGCATTAGGTGACCTTGCAACTGATGATGCAATCAAATTAATAAAAGACGCTAGAAAATCAGAAGATGATAAGGACTTTAAAAAATCTTGTAATAAAGCTATTAAAAAAGCTGAAAAAAGACAAAAAGCAAAAAAATCTGGCGAATCAATTGTTAAAGTTATTCCAATGAGCACTATTAAAGAAATTGAAAAGACTAATCCTCAAAAAGCTATTAAAGAATACGAACGTTATGTTGAAGCAAAACAACCTAAAGATGCTCCATATAAAAGATTATGTGTTCTATATAGAAAAGCTAATGACTATGACAATGAAGTCAGAGTCCTGGAAACTGCAATAGATGTATTTGCAGACAATGATAAAAAATTATCTTATTTTGAAAAGAGACTTGCTAAATTGAAATAGCTATTTTCTTTTAATTTCGTAGAGGTCTTCTCTTTTATTTTTCAAAAGGGGAAGTTCTTCTCTTATTCTTTTTATTTCATCCAAATCTATTTCAGATATAATCAAATTCTTTTTTTCATCCGCTTCAGCTATTATTTCTCCCCAAGGATTTGTAATAATTGAATGGCCAAAACTATGGTAGCTTGCATCTTTATTTAAAGCAGGCGCAACCCCTACACAATAAACTTGATTGTCAAGTGCTCTTGAACGGAATAGCAGTTCCCAATGAGCAGGACCAGTTGTCATATTGAATGCTCCAGGATATATGAGTATTAAGGCGCCACTTTCGACCATGATTCTTGCAAGTTCTGGAAAACGAACATCATAGCATATTCCGATACCAATTTTTCCAAACTCTGTATCTGCTATTGTAAAATCATCGCCGGCTGTCAAAACATCAGATTCTTTAAATGTAATTTTTCCTTTAACATCAATGTCAAAAAGATGCATCTTCCTATGCTTTGCTATAATATCGCCATGCTTGTCGAAAAGATAACTGGTATTGTATAATTTGTCACCTTTTTTTTCAGGAATGGATCCTGCAAGGATATATATGTTATTTTTTTCAGCAAGTGAAGATATTTTGTCTAATGTCGGACTATCATTTTCTTCTTCAGCATATTCAATGAATTTATCGTTTGAATATGGGCAATTAAACATTTCCGGAAGAATTATAAAATCAGCGTTTCTAGAAATGCTTTCATTAATCATTAAACTAGCGTTCTCTAGATTTTTTTCTTTATTGTCAATAACATCCATTTGACAAAGTGCAAGTCTAATTTTTGTCATTTTAAACACTTAAATAAAAAATAGAAAAAGTATGATTTGAATCATACTTAAGCGATATCTGCGGAACCTATCATAGATTGTATGTCACCAGAGGTAACTGAATTAATGGATTCTCCAGTAATTTTAAATACATATAACTTTCCATCACTAAACATTGAAACGAATCTTGTGTAGTCCCCATCAGCATTTTCTAATATAATATTAGATGAATTTCTGCCGTCTAATACGATTGTTTCAACAAGTTCCACGTAAGAACCACTTTCTTGAGCATAACTTATTCTTTCTTGAGTTATTTGCTTTAATGAATCATAGTCAGTTGAAACATTATAAAACTCTATAATGGCATTTTCACCATTTTTGAAAAATTTAGCTTGGGTATGATTTTCATCAGTTAAATTTAATTCTTCCCAGTTTTTAGGATATTTGAATGAGAAGCCTCCTTCATCATATTGATTTGAATCAATACTTTGGATAGGTGTTGACTTATTATTAGATCCTGTGAGAACAATTCCGCAAATTACAAGTAAAGTTAAGAGCAATATTATTCCAATAATGAGTTTTTTTGCTTTTAAAATATCAACTATGCTTTCGTCTTTGGAAGTTTTTTGCTTTTGCTTTTTTTGCTTTTTTTGGTTATTTTGGAAGATGTCTCCTCCTTTGGAGATGGAAACTTTCTGTTTAGGGAATTGGAATCCGCAATTTCCGCAAACGGGTGCACCATCATAACTAGGATTTCCACATTCAGGACATTTTTTCACAGTTTAAACCTCCATTGAAATTAGATTTTTTATCTATATTATTTAATAATGTTTTTATTATTATAAAAATATATTCATAATAAGTGATATTATGGCTGATGATGAAATAATTAAAGTTGATGATATAAATTATGCAATTTATAAAATTGGTGAGTGGAAAAACGATTATGAAATAAACCAAATTGGGTTGTCAAGAGAAATTCCAGTTACCGAAAATACAGTATTTCATGTAAAATTTTCCATGGATGAAATTAGAAACACAAAGTTTGACATGTCAGATAAACAAGTAAACGGATTTGTAGCTATTGCAGAACAATTAAATCCTAAAATTCAGGAAATGGATTTGGAAGAGGTTATTGAACTTGAAGAAATGGAATATCAAAATATTTTAAAGGAATTAGATGATTTGGAATTGATGGGCAGTGATGAAACAGTTCCTATTGACGGTGAAGATTATCTAATTTATAAATTGGAAAAAGAGCATCATTTAACTAAATCTTTTCCAGCTAATGAATTCACTAGACAATTTTATATTAGTGAGTTAAAAAGAATTAAGGAAGCATTAGGTTAGAATGCATCTAAAGTAACTTTCTTATCTCTTTTCAATTCACGAGGAGGCTCAATTGATACAAATTCAATTCCTTCCTCTTCAATTAATTCTAGTGCATCATCCATAATTGATGGTGCAACGAGCAATCCTCGTATTTTCTTTTTTTGAGCTTTACATTCTTTTAGATAATCATTTTCAGTATTTTCTAAATCCTGTAAGTATCTTCTAAGTTGTTTAACTGCTGTAATTCCTGCTTTACGGGCTTTTAATTCCAGAACCATTAAATTATTATCTTTATCTTTTCCTAAAATGTCAATAAATCCGTGTTCGACACTGTATTCCCTTGTGGTTGGTGTAAAACCTTCTTCTATCATGTGGGGCTTTTCCATAATCATATCGCTCATATCTTTTTCGTATCCTGCTTGCTCAAGTTCTTCATAATCTTCGATATTCGCATAGCTGATAAATTGGATTTGCCTTATCTCTACGGTTAGCAGTTCTTTTGGAGTTCTCCTATGGCTTTCTAAAAATAAATTTTCATTTTTAATGTAACTTCTTGTTCTTGATTTTGGAGGTTGCCAATTAACAGGTTCTACTTTTTTCTCTTGATGGATTAAAAATGCTCCATCTGGCTTAATCATAATAATTCTCTCTCCCCAGTTTAGTTCACTCAAGGCTCTTCCTTCATAATTAACTTTACAGCATGCAAAAATAACTATTGTCGCTTTTTTGCGTAAAGCATCTTGAACTAAATCATAAGCATCTTCACAGTTGGCTTTTTCTAAAATTTTATATTTCATTACAATAACATTGTTTAGTTTAATTTAAATATTTTTTCAAACAATTACTATATGTAATCCCAATAATCTGGAGGAATTAAAATTTACGATGAAGAATATTTTATAAGTAAAAATGAATATTGCACAATAGATTCTTTCGAATTTGAAAACGGTAAAGTTTTAGGAGATGTAACTGTTGAATATATGACTTTCGGCACTCCTATTTATGATGAAGATGGCATTATAAAAAATGCAGTAATATACTGCCATGGATCTTTAGGCAATTACTCTTCATTGAAAAAAATTGCTCCCTTGGTTGGCAGAGGTGATGTTTTTGATGAAAATAAATATTTCTTCATTTGTTTATCCGCTTTAGGTTCTCCAGGTTCTTGCTCAC
>CAJGDA010000060.1 GCA_904501935.1 uncultured Methanobrevibacter sp.
CTATTTGTGGCCATATCTTCTTCATACATATTTAAAGCTTCATTTAAAGCGTCACCACTATTCAATACTCTATCAACTGCCCAAAATAAATTAACAGCAGTTGGTCGTGCAGCTTTAATTTCATCTGCGGCTTTATCCAAGTCAACACCTTGAATATCTGCTAGAGCCATTCCAAAAGCAGCAGACACACCAATAGCTGGAGCACCGCGTACAGTCATATTCTTTATTGCAGTTATTACATCCTGATAATCATCACAGTAAACATAGGTTAACTCATCAGGAAGTTTTCTTTGATCGATAAGTTTTAATTTGTTATCTTCCCATTCAAGTGTTTTCATAATGAACACCTTACAAAAAAAGTATAAAAATATTGAAAGCATAATTAACGTTAGTTTCTAATTTTTTTAATGTATAAAAAATACAATTAAAGGTTTTATAATTATGCTTTCCCGTCTAATTTTAATATCCAAAATGGATTGATTAGAGATGTATCAAAAAATACATCTACTATTATATTTAGGGGATAATCATTTATAAATCTTACTTAAAATAGTAAGAAAACCTAATTATTTAGTAATACTAAAAATAATTAGGCATGTTTTGTCATTATAGGAACCACTTGTTTTTTACGTGAAACAACACCCACGAGTAAAACAGTATTATCATCTAATTCGACATCATACGCCTTTTCAACAAGACTTGATTCTTTTCCAAGTACAATTACCTGAGAATTGCTGTTAACAATGTCAGTTATCAAAAGCATGAACAAATCCAAATCCTCATCATTGATTATTTCTTCCATTCCTGCTTCCAAATCCTCTTTCATCTCCATGACTTCATCAATATCAACCGTATTGACTTGGTTTACGATAGATTTTACATCTTTAAAGTCAATTTGTTTTGCATCAAGGGATAAAATTTCATCAACTGAACAATCGCTTATGTCAGTTCCTGCCTTAAGCATTTCCATACCATATTCCTCATAGTCGATTTCAGCAATTTTTGCAAGTTTTTCCACTGCGATTTTATCCTCTTCAGTTGTAGTAGGGGATTTTAAAAGTAAAGTGTCTGATATGATGGCGGACAACATTAAAGTTGCAATTTCTTTAGTTATTTCTACACCATTTTCTTCATATAATTTGCATAGAATTGTTTCAGTACAACCAACAGGCTCAAATCTTAAGGACAACGGATAAGAAGTTTCCAAAGCAAGTTTGTGATGGTCTACAACTTTCAATATTTTTGCATTTTCCAAGTTATCTACAGATTCTGCAGGTGAGTTGTGGTCTACCAAAATTACATTAGCCCTGTCTTCAACAGTTTCCAAAAGCACTGGTGCTTCCATATCTAAATAGCTTAAAATAAATTCTGTTTCTTTATTTAAACTTCCTAATCTGTAAGCTTTAGCATCAGCATTTCCTAATTCCCTTTCTAAGTTAGCCATTACTAAACTAGAAGTAATTGAATCACTATCTGGATTTTTATGTCCAAAAACATAAGTTTTAACCATATTATCTTTTCCTCAAAATTATTAAATAAATATTATATTAATAGTTTGATTTTTATCTATTATATAGATTTAAAAAAATAGTAAAATAAAAAAAAGTATTTAGTAATGACTTTGTGGAGTCATTCCTAAATGATGATCTTCGCTTTTTTTACCAGGTATTCCATAAGCATCTGCCCTACATTGAGTACATGCTCTAAATACTGGAATAATCTCTTCAACTTCTTCTCTGACTTTTTCCATCATGGAACAGTCAGGTCTTTCCAAATCTTTCATTTTTCCTAATGGAATCAAAGGCAGAACGTTCATTAAAGCAGCACCACGTTTTTCAACTTCACGGGCGATTTCAACAATATGCTCATCGTTTACGCCAGGAATCAAAACGGAATTGACTTTAACCACTAAACCGTTAGCAGCTGCCTTTTCAACACCTTCCAATTGATTTTTAATCAATATTTCTACAGCTTCACGGCCTTTGTAAACTTCTCCTTCGTATTTAATGAAAGAATAAATGTTTTCAGCGATTGCAGGATCAACTGCATTTATTGTAACAGTAACAGAGTTTACTCCAAGTTCTGCAAGCCTGTCTGCATATTTTGGAAGTAAAAGCCCGTTTGTACTCATACATTTAATCAAATCCGGTTGTTCTTTTGCTAATTTTTCAAAGAATTCAAATGTTTCTTCATTAGCAAGTGAATCACCAGGTCCTGCTACTCCCACAACAGCAATTGGACCGTCTGCAGTAACATCATTAATATGAGTAATTGCATCATCAGGTTTCATTATACAGCTTGTTACACCAGGTCTGTTTTCTTCATCATTAATATCTCTTGTACAGAAGTTGCAAAAGATATTGCATTTTGGTGCAACTGGTACGTGCGCTCTTCCGACTTTATCATGCATTTTTTCATTAAAACATGGATGTGCTCTTGTAATATGTGCAAATCTTGAACCTTTGTGTTCATTCATAATACCACTACCCCCTTAAATATAACTCCTGTTATTTTGTATTGATGCGAACAAATATTTAAACTTTTCTATTTGCCATTGTTCAACTCGTCAATATATTCATGAGCTTTTTCTATCCATGCATCTTTAATTAACTCATCAGTAGCTACAACAGTTACAATATCCTCAGTAGACAAATCTTTAATGATTTTAAAACCTTCCGGCAAAATTCTGAAGATTGCATCATAAACACGTCTTTGTAAATTAGAATGAGGATCATCAACAACTTCAGTTTTTAAACTAGTGTAATCACCTTTAATTTCGAGCTGATACCTGTTTGGCTGATAAATCTCATCTCTTGAAAATTGCCTCCACAATAACTTCAATATATTTGGAAGGTAATTTTCATTATCGATTAAAATTGTAGTTACATCATTTGCTTTGTTATAACTTAGATTAGCTACTTCCTCAAATAGAATAGCATTAGAAGTTTTCCTCATTTTAATAGCTAAAACAAACACAGGGTCATCCGGATTAACATAAGCTTTCAAATCATCGACAGAAGATCCCAAAACCAAATCTTGGAAAATCTGTTTAATGATGATTTCATAAACTTCCGCACCTCTTTCATCATAGCATTCAACTAACATCAAACCAACCCTTTAATAAGTCTATTTATTATCTTGTCTATGTCCCATTCCAGATACTAAAAGTGCCGCTCCAACTGCACCGATATGTTGAGAATATTCCGGAACAATAACATCAATTCCACCTAAAGTCTCACTTACTGCCTCAACGAGACCGGAAATTAAGCTTGTACCACCTACTTGGATTAAAGGTTCACGAATATCGATTTCTTGAAGTTGTTGTTCGTAAACTTGTTCTGATACGGAGTGACATGCCGCTGCAGCAACATCCGCTTTAGAACCTCCTGCTGCAAGTGTAGTAACAAGGTCCTGAATACCAAATACGATACAGTATGAGTTCAACATTGCTTTTCTCCAATCTCCTTGTACTGCAAGAGGGCCTAATTCAGTAATGTCCACATCTAACCTACGGGAAGTCATATCTAAGAATCTTCCTGATGCACCTGCACAGATACCACCCATAGTAAAGTTATCAGGAATACCATTGTTTACAGTAATTACCTTGTTGTCCATACCACCAATATCTAATACAGTGGCTTCTCCTTTTTGACAATCAGCAAGGTATACTGCACCTTTTGCATTAACAGACAATTCCTCTTGGATAAGTTCTGCACCAAATTCCTGACCCATGGTAAACCTACCATAACCAGTTGTTCCAATACCATCCACATCATCCCATCCATAATCAGTATTGGAAAACGCTTCGGCAGCAGCTGTTTTTGCAGATTCAATAATGTCTTTAGTAGAAGTCCAACCTGTTCCGATAACTTGGTTGTTTTCCATAAGAACCGCTTTTGTAGTTGTTGAACCAGAGTCAAGACCAAGAGTAAGGCCTTCTTGTTTTTCACGAGCAAGAATATTTCTACGAGTTACGGTAGTAGCTAATGCTTCCATACGGATGAACAGTTCATCAGCTTTTGTTCTTTCAGTAAATGAGTAGGTAACTACGGGAATTCGTGTGTTATTCTGTATAAATCTTCTCACTTCATTTCTGACTAATGCTGCTTCAGCACATCTAAAACAAGTTGCAATAAATACTGCATCAGGTTTAGATCTGCCTTCAACAATAGCCATAGCTCTAGCAATCATTAACTTTAAACTTGAACTTTGAGCTGAAAAGCCAAATTTCTCATAAGACTCATCAATGTAATCTAAATCAATTTCAGGAAGAACAATTTCAGCACCAAACTTATTTGCCGCCTTTTCAATTTCCTTTTGAATTCCACTATATTCTGTTCCACATGAAACTAAAGCAATTTTAACCATATTATTCCTCCTCACTACTTTCTTCAAGTGAATCTACAAATTCATTAATTTTATTCACCATAACATATGTTTCATCTTGATTAGTTGGATATTCAAGTTCTAAAACAGGAATATCTTTGTTTCTAAGTAAGAAAATTGACAATTCATTAGTTCTCGCACAACCAATACAACCAAAACCATATGGAGCCCCATCAACAACAATTGCTGCTTCTGCTTCATCTATAAGAGGACCGATAATTGCCATTCTTCCACGAACACCGGAAGGCACCTCAATAGCCGCATATTTAAGTCCTTTAATCGGATCGTCTTCAGTGATGTTCATTGGGGGAGAATCAATCTCCGGGTCTTTTATTTTTTGTCTAATTTGCTTTTGTAAAACTAAAGGAGTATGACCTTTCCTTTCAAGTAAATCTGCTAAGATTAATGAATTTGGAGGATAAAGAGCTATTTTAACCATATTTTCACCTATTCCTTATTTTCTAAACATTTATTCATGATTTTTTTAAATTCGTCAACGCTAACTGGTTTTTTCTCTTCGAGTTCAACTTCTTTAGGATTTTCTAAAGCTTCAGAAACAAAACCAAGTATTCTATATTCTTTCTCCATTTGGTGGAAACCTTCCCTTGGACCAAATCTATGACCTCTACATCTTCTTGGATCACCCGGAGCGAATCCTCTTTCTTTTGTGAAAATGTGTGTTGGGTCAAGCTTTCGAATCTCTTCAATAGCTTTGTAAACATCTTCACTTTTTCCACTAATCATTGATCCATAACAAGTGTTTTTAATGGTAAGAGGCAAGCCAAGCATGTGAAACTCATTAACAATCTGTTGTTCGCTTACATGAGCTCCCGGTCCAATAAAAATCATACGAGTTATTACATCAGGGTCCCAATCTTCTGTACCTAAATCAGGACTCATTGTTAGATTCGGTGACATATACTTCAACTCCTTCTTTTAATTTTTCAATAGCCTCATAATCAGAGGTAACTTCTCCAATAATATTTGTTGCATCAAAAGTTTCAGCAGTCGGTCCAAATTCAACATTGTCTTCAAATCTAATACCTATCAAACCAGCGCTTTTTGAAGCCATATTGGTAATACCAATTTCACCTCTAATAACCTTATCAACAGGGTTGTTTTCGGGAATTAAACCTTTAGCTAACTTTTTATCTCCTTCAAAAATAACAATATGCATTCCAGGAACTGCAAAGTGGACTTTAATTTTGCCAACAGGATTTTCTAAAAGGCCTGATAAGAATTTAAAGTATCTAACAGATCTTGGAGCATTATCTGTAAATTTAATGGTGCAAATATCCTCTTTCTTAACAGCTTTAGTTATCACTTGGCCTTCTTTTAGGATATCGATTGTATGTTTTGGAATCTGTTCAACGATTATTGCATCATCGTCGACTAATCCATCTATCATATGCTCAACGCCAACTTCAGATAACATTTTTGTAGCTTCACTTTGAGTTTTATTTAATAACATTAATCTTTGCTGTTCGGATTTAACTGTAATGAAATCGCTCTCTTTTGCAATATCAATAATTTCCATACCGTTTACAATTCTTCCCACAGTAGTATGATTTGGAGTCAATACCCTATTTTCACGATAAACGTAAAGCCTACCCACACCGACACCGGTATTTCTAACGGTAATAGTTCCCCTATTTCTTAATGTAGTGTGCTCTTTAGGCTTATCAATATTTGCCAAATCATAAAAACCTAAAAATGATTCGCTGTCATATGAAACCTTAATTCTGCCATCCTTTATAAGGGAGAATAAATGTTCCACACAAACTGGTGATTCATCATCAATTTCAAAAGAGATATAAGTGTATAACTCATTACCTTCATCTAAAACTGTGCTTAAATCTGATACGGAAGTACTGTCTGTAGTTGTGCTTCTCTCAATAATAGGTTCGATACCTGTTACTCTGTCATCATCAGTTAACTTTTCCAAAGTTTTCTTACCACCAATAACACGTGCGAATATACCTTTATTATATTGCGGTACACTGTAGACATTTGTCGTATTCCCTTTAAGCAAGATTACATGAGTTGACTCATTACTAAAACTAGATAAACTTAAAACAACATCTCCTTCGTAATATTTGAATTCATCAGAAGTAGGTTCTAAATCAGTCACAATAGGACCAATAGCCACTTCAGTTGGAGTAGACCAACGGATATCCAAATCTACAAATTCCTCATATTGATTTTTCCACACATCAACAAGAGGTTTTGCTTCTTCAGATTCGTCCAATTGGATAATTATTGAACCTTGATTTGTTTTAATTTTATACTTGTTAATATTTTTTTCAAGTTCTTTTTTACCCTTTATTAAGCAAATTATACTACCGGGAGTATATGGTGCGTTGGTTTCAGCAATTACATCTTGAATTGTTGAACCTTCCGCAACATCTAATTCTTCTCCATTAATTTTAATTAACATACAATCCCCAATAAGAATTTTTAATATTATATATTTATAATCTTATTATATATTAAAATTATTTATTTGATTTCAAAAAATTATATATGCACAAACTTATAACATAATATACGGAGAGAAATAATGACCATTACTAAAAAACATATCCTTTCAATACTAATTATTTTCATAATAGCTATCGGCGCAATTTCCATAGTTAGCGCATACTCAGGAACCGGTTTTACACATGACATTCCATTCTCCAAATACCGTGATTTATCAAATTCCGAAATTTTAAATAAATATAGCGATACAGAATGCCATGTTGAAAAAACTGCAGTATGTACTGAAGTTGTTGATGGAGATACAATCTATTTAGATAATGGTGAAAAGGTACGTTTTGTTGGCGTTAACACGCCAGAAAGAGGTGTTGAAGGATATATTGCATCCAAAAATTTTGTTCAAAAATTCTGTTTAAATAAAAAAATCGGTCTAGATGTCGATGATGCAAAAAACAAAGACAAGTATGGTCGTACATTAGCGGTTGTTATTGTAGAAGGCAAGAATTTGAATGAGATGATTTTAAAAGAGGGTCTTGCTGAAATAATGTACATGCCGCCAAGTGAATTTTATCCATACAATTGGGCTGGAGATTCTACACACATCCCAAATTCACAACAAACTAACTCCAATACCCATTCTGATGTAGGTTCAAGCTCCAGTGATTCTGGAAGCTATATCGGTAATTCTAATTCAGGCAAATTCCACAAATCAACCTGCAAATGGGGTCAAAAAACTGCAGAGCATAACAGAGTATACTTTGACAGTAGAGATTCTGCAATAAGTCAAGGATACCAACCTTGTAAAGTTTGCAATCCTTAACTCTTTTTATTGCTGATTATCTAAAAATAAAAACTGGATTCTTCTCTTGATTAAATACTTCTGCTTGTTCATTGCCATAATTCAAATAAAGTGAATTAGAATCAGTAACCTCACCAACTACTTCTGCAGCAATTGAATATTTTGCAAGATATTCTTTAATAAATTCGCATTTATCTTCATTGGCTGTAAAAACAAAACCTGAACCCGGATAAGACCTTAGCCAATCTACCCATTCTACACTTCCATTTCTAGGAATGTCTTCCAAATTAACAATAGCTCCTTTGCAAGAAGTTTCCAAAAGCATTTCTAATGTTCCTAGAATTCCAGGATTTGAAATGTCTTTTCCAGATTTAATATAATCATTTTCCGCCAGGTATTGAACGGCAGTAATCTGGTCTTGAACAAGTTGTGCATCTTTATCGTAAGTTGTATCCCAGTTTAAGCTAAACATTTCATGAGGTTTACCATCGAGATCAATAGCAACGATTACTTTGTCTCCGACTTCAGCTCCAAAACTAGTTATAATCTTATCCTTTTGAGCGATTCCGGCAATGGCAACGCCCAATGAATCAACTTCACCATCAGGATGCAAGTGTCCTCCAACCATTGGAACGCCGAATTTTAAGCATCCATCTTTGATTCCGTTTAACAAATCTTCGTAAATATCCTCATTGCTTATTGACATTATATTGACCATAGCTAACGGTTTTCCACCCATTGCTGCAATATCATTTACGTTCACAAGGACTGAACAGTATCCTGCCCAATAAGGGTTTACATTCATGATGTCTCCCCAAATCCCATCAGCCGCAAGCAGCAATACCTGATTATTTCCAATGTCAATTGCCGAAGCGTCATCTCCAATGTCAATTACAACATTCCCTGAAACATTATAAGATTCTTTTAAAAGGGAAATTACATTATCAATTGAACTTTTACGAGATACACCTTTAAACTCTTGAATTTCACGAACAAGATTTTTAAAATCCAAAGAATACACATCCTACTTAATCTATATAACTAATTTTGTATTTGCAATTAATATTATTTATTATTTCCACAATTCTGTCTTTAACTTCTTCAATGTCCGAAAAACCGTAAGACTCCTGTTTGCCCTCAAAGATTATGCGTTTAATATCTTGACCAACGATGTCATCAAAACCACTTTCAACTTCGAAAATGATAGAATTCTTAACCTTGAATCCATCTTCGACAACCTTGTCCAAATCCCCGTCAGTTATTCCAATTATAGGTATATCAAATCTGTACAGAATGTCTGAGGATATTAAAGTTGTGTCATCCCCAACAGTTATCACGACACTGGAATCCCTAAACCTATAAACATCCTCCCCGGCATGGTCCAGAAAGGTTATTTTGAAATCATTAGGTTTATCGTTTGAAATAACACGAGGAGTGACTTTAGCTTTTCTTAAAAGTCCTGTTTTTATAATGGCAGAGTCTAGATCAACCTCACCTAACTTCTCAACGCCGTGGGCTTTTAGCTCACCACCAACAATATCAACAATATGGTTGTCTTCAGCTATCAATATGAGCTTATCGGAGTTAGTTTTCCCAATAACAACACTGTTAACCATAATGTTTTCACCAGGACTTACCCCATGA
>CAJGDA010000061.1 GCA_904501935.1 uncultured Methanobrevibacter sp.
AGATTCCAATGTATAGGTCAACTGGCCTCGGGGGTTGATTGCTATCAGTTTAATGTTGTTTTCTGCAATCAGATTCAGCGCATCAAAGGTCACATATCCTTTTCCTATAACGGTAATGTCCTTTACTGTGCTTGCCTTGATAGAATCAAGGATTTCATCCTTTTCATGTATGACAATCTGGTTGTCTTTCTTATGGATGGACTTGTTGTATCCATCAATTATCAGTTTCATCTCAATACACCCTATATAAATCGCTTTTGAATTTTATTTCCCTTCCGCAATTCTCTTTTTTCAAATAGCAATTCTGGCAAATCGGAATTACCAGAACACTATCGTTTTCCTTGATGATTTCATCAATACTTTTCACTAACATCTCACGTTCACTATTCTCCAGTTCTCCTGCATATAATGAACCTTGAATCTTTCTAAGTCCAAAATGCTGAAGGATTCTTTCAATCTTTTCTTGGTTTGTCTTGAATTTGCAATCAAAGCTGGCTATCATATACATGAATTTATTTATATTAATAGTTCAGATAAAGTTTTATTCTTAAAAACGATAACTATTAATACTATGTTTTTTTCAAAACAATTTTTTACAATCATAACAATTCTTTAAAGTTATTACAATAGAGTAAACTTTAAATAAGATAATAACAATAGGAATTAGTAATAAATAAGTCATTTATTTCATCAAAGTTCATATTAGATGAATATTATACGAGAAAATGAAATTATATATATCTGTGAAGTGGGAGGAATATATATTGAAATCTATGTTGATACCAATAAGTGTACGATGTGGAAAACACAGAAAAAATGGCTGAAATATTCAAAACAGATATAAAGACCATTAATGGGCATTTGAAAAATATCTTAAGGAGGAGAATTGGATGAATGCGAAGCAACCATTAATATAATCTATTCAACCAATTCAAATAAACAATCCTTATTGTACAATATTGCAATTATATCTGTAGCATAATGAGTTTTTATGCAATTAATAAAAATTTTTGATTGAAACAAAGGAAGAATGGAGGATAGTTATGGATGAAAACAGTAAAGTAACACTTGAAGACCTCATTGGCATTGTTGATACTCCAAAAATAGAAGGTAGATTTCAAGAGATAATCTCCATTAAAAAGATTATTGACACTGTCACCGGTAAGGAATATGACGGATTAGTCGATTCGGAATTCCTTATCCATGTTAATGAAATTTCTAAAGAAAATGAGCATCTTAAAAAAGAAATATCACAGTTGGCCAAGGGAAAGGAAGACATGAATTATTTAAACAATGATTTAATGGAATCATGTTTCAAAAGAAAAGCTTTGTTGAAAAAACAATCAGAATAATACAAGAAAAATATCAGGAGATAAATGACATTTACATATTGGGAATAAAAAAGGGGCTGTCAACCGGAGGTATTCGAGGTGAATTGAATTTAATCGAAAGGGATTTCAGAAGAACTGGAGATTGATTTAGGTATTATAAAAAGATTTGCAAGATTTAAATATAAAATTTAATAAATTAAAAATTAGGAAAAGGTGTTAATAAATGGATAATGAAACAAGCGTAATGTTATTTCAAAACCAAAAAATCAGGTATATTTGGGATGAAGAGACAGAAGAATATTATTTTTCAGTAATAGATGTTGTAGGTGTACTTAGTCAGAGCAAAAATCCTGGAAATTATTGGAAAGTATTAAAAAAAAGATTAAAAGATGAAGGTGTTGAGTTGGTTACAATTTGTAACCAACTGAAATTGCCATCATATAAAGATGGTAAAATGTACAAAACAGATGTAGCATCCAAAAAACAAATTTTTCGTATCATACAATCAATACCTTCACCAAATGCAGAACCATTCAAGCAATGGTTAGCTCAAGTGGGTTCTGAGAGAATTGATGAAATTGCAGATCCGGAAATTGCTGTTGAAAGGGCAATTAGTACTTACCGCAAAAAGGGTTACTCCGAGGAATGGATTACCCAAAGAATAAGAAGTATGGAAATCAGAAAGGATTTAACTGCTGAATGGGATCGTGCAGGTGTCGAAGAAGGTCTTGAATATGCAATTCTTACCAATGAAATTAGCAAAGCATCATTTGGAATAACAACAGGCCAGCACAAAAAAGTCAAAGGATTGAAAAAAGAAAGCTTGCGTGACAATATGACCAATGCAGAATTGGTTATTAATATGCTTGGTGAATTAGCAACTACCGAAATTAGTAAAGTTGAAAATCCTGAAGGTTTTGAAGAAAGCAAGGATGTTGCTATAGATGGGGGCGGTATTGCTGGCAATGCCCGAAGAGAATTGGAAGCAAGAACCGGAAAGAAAATTGTCAGCTCTAAAAATGCTAAAAATCCAAAATTATTAGATGAAAAATTTGATGATTGAGATAACAATACGATTTAATATTTTTTTAAATTAATTATGTGATGGCGATGTGGGATAGAATAGAAATTCAACAAATATATAATCTGGGATTACAGGAGTATCATAATATTACAAATATATAAAATTATATTACTAAAAAGCATTGTAAAATTTTTTTAACATAGGTAGATTTTCAGAAAATTTAAGATTCAAAAATTTTTCAAAAATTATCCCCAAAAATCAAAAATTGACTAAATCACCATATTTCAACCACGTGATGTATATGTTCTGCACCACTTTCTACACTTCTCAAAAAACTTCCAGATTATCCAAATTTAATATATAAATAGAACGTATATTTTATGTAATAATATACAGTAAAAAAGAAAAGATACGAAGTATTTATATACTCAAAAAATCAAAGTATAATCAAGGGTTTGAGTAAAGAAATTTAGGAGGCAAAAAGCTTATGATTGAAGTTGATGAGCTAACTGACTACCTAGATGAATACTTAGAAGAAAAGCAAGAAGTAAAAAACTTAACAGAGGAAACCATAAGAAAACAGACATTCAATATATCCAAATTCATTGAATATCTTGAGCAGGAAGGCATTGATGAATTAAATAGTGATAATGTCAAAAAAGAACTTAGACATTATCGTAGATATTGTTTAAAACAACGTGGAAACAAGAGGACCACTGTAAAAACATATATGATGAACATTTTGGAATTCATCAACTCAGAAGAGGTTCAAGAGGAAATCCAGCATGAACCTATCAAAATGAAAGATATTATTGAGGTTAAAGCTGAAGATCCAGAGACTGCTAAAAAAAGAATTGAAAAAATTAGCCTGACAAGGCCACAAACCGCATTTTTCTTAGATACAATCGAAAAAAGTGGAAATAAAAGAGATTATGCAATTTGCAGAACATTCATTGATTCTGGAATGAGGCTTAAGGAACTTGTACTGCTGAATAAGGATGATGTTCAAGTTCCAATCAATGAAAAAGGTTTTTATGTACTGCCTAATGATTCAAATGAGTTCATTGATGTTAATCTACGTGCAGAAACAACAAAAGGGGAATTGAAAGACCGTACAACCTTTATCACCTATGACACTTTGGTCAGTTTAAATGATATGATGATGGATCGCATCACAAAACTTAGAAAAAATACAAATGATGTTTACAGACCAGTAATTCAGAGAAATAAAGCCGCTGAAGAAGTAAAACGTGAAGAGCTATTTACAAATATTAAAGGCAATCGCATAGGCAAACGTGGAGTTCAGGATATCATCAAAAAGCATGCACGTGAGTGTGATGAGAGAATAGAATCAGAAGGTATTGATTGTCCTGTAGATTATTCTAAAAATGTCAGTGTCCATATCCTCAGACACACTGCTTTAAGCCATTATGCGGAAATTTTGACTGTTGCAGAGGTTCAAACAATTGCAGGACATTCCAATAGCCAAACTACCGACAAATATATTCATGTTGACAGAGAACAAATGAAACAAAAGTTAAAACTTAATAGCATGAGATTTAATAATTAAATTTTCTTAATACTTATAGTATGTACATCAATTTAATAAATGGAATAATTTAAATACAATATATTTACTATATATTATTGTAATATGTTATTTTAATTAAATATTATTAAAAAAATTGTAAATTTGATTGATATGAATGTAAAAAAGAAAATATTAGTATTAAGTATTATTTTAATATTTGTTTCAGTTATCGGTGTTTATGCATCAGATATTCAACAAAACAACTATGATACTCAAGCAATTATGGATAATTTCGATGAAGATGATTTAACTGGATGTTGTTCCGTTGTCTGTCAATTGAATGATAATTCCAGTATTATGTCTTTTAGGCGTGATGCGAAATTTGGTGCCGATATTCATATTGAAAATATTGATTGGCATGGAATTCCCGCAATTAAACAGTATAAAGTCGATGGAGGCTATTTCTGCCAGGTTATTGTTACAAATGAGGGCTGGATAATAGGATATGGCGGTATCGATGATGGATCTGATAATGAAAAGATAGAAAATATTACTTCCACTATGATTTCAAATGACAGCAGCATCTCTGAAGATGGATTAAAACAAATTCAAGAAATAAAACATCTTTATAAGATGGGACATGTTATCATTAAAGCTCCTAATGGAAATTATGGTATTGCAACTGCAAATGAAACATTTACAGGTCATTTAGAAGACGGCGAATATGTTTCAATTCCAAATAGAATACGCTTTTTCAGATCAGGAAATTTAACTTTGAATTCCACTGATAAAATTGCAGATATGGCTCAATTAGCTACTTCTGATGCTTTTGGTCTTGTTAGAAGGGATATTTCAACTTTTTATTTCCATCCTACTGAAGATGGTGATTCCAATGTCACTGATATTTATATATCCAATGATGACGGTTCAGTTTTTGGCTTAAACTGCTTGGAAGATCGGGATGATGTATATATAAATAATACTGTCATTAAAGCTGAAGATATTCCAGTTGCTCCGGATTATAAGCAAATTGGTTCATATGTATTTCCTAGCGAGCCTTCAAAGGTTAGTAACATAATTACATTGTTGACAATTTTGGGCTTTGTAATTTTTGTCGGAGTTCTGGCATTTGTTATATGGACTTTAGTGGTATATGTCAGATATATGTTTTTCAATTATCGATAAAATTTAATAAATTTTATAAATTTTATTAAAAAAAACTTAAATTTGAAGAAAATGCAATATTTCATTAGCTCGATATATATGGGGCTGATGATTTATACCACTTTCGTAATATTACTTGAGTAGTAGTGGTAAAATATGTATTATATATACAATACGTATATATGGAAATAATGCCTTTAACTAATTTCCTTATTTATGGAAGTAAGGTATACTCCTATTTTCCATATTTATGTATAATATATAAATTACAGATAATATATTTATTACTTACTATAGATAATTATATATTAATAGTAAAATGGTATATTATGCTTTAACTAATTCAATATATATTAATACATATTTAAGGATAATATACGGAAATACTATGCCGACTAATGTAATATTACACTAACAGAATTTTAACTAAAAATAAAGCTTAATTATCTTTTATTTATTATTTGACAATATTTAAATCATTATATTTTAATTTAAACTTATTTTATTTTGAATTATAATAAAATAAGGTTAAATTACTCTATTTTTATTATTCAAACCGATTAGAAACGAATAATTAATATAAATTATTAAATTTTATAATTTTCATGAAATTTAATAATTAAAAAAGGCATTATTGTAAATAATTTAAAGTCCCAAAAGAATTTTTATGCCAATTAAAATAAGGATCACTCCACCGAAGATTTGGAATTTATCTCCAACATAATTGCCTATTTTTTTGCCGATAAATATTCCTGCAATACTGAATGCAAAAGCAACAATACCAATTATTGCTGATGAAATTAAAATTGGATCTTTTAGAAGGGCAATTGTAATTCCAACTGCAAATGCATCTATACTTGTTGCAATGGCAAGCAGGGTAACTTCCTTAAAGGAAAACTGATCTGAAACTTCCTCATTATCTGAAGACAGGCTTTCACGAATCATGTTCAATCCTATAAGTGCAAGTAAAATAAAACCGATAATTGATGCAAGAGTTTCGACAATGGATGCGATAACATTTCCGCAGAAAAATCCTAGTATTGGCATTAAAGCTTGAAAACCTCCGAAAAATAAGCCATAATAGAATATCTGTGAATTTTTCAAATCTTTTTGAGTAAAACCTTTAGTCATAGATACGCTGAATGCATCCATTGCAAGTGCAACAGCAATTAAAGAAATTGAAATTAAATTAAAAGACATTACTAAACTATATGTGGCGGATTATATTTATATTTGATTTAATAATCCATTCTTTGTTTGATTGTGAAATTCAGTTTTCATTAAAAAAACAGCTAGGAAATATATTTCTTACTTTTCTTATCTTTTTTTAAAAGTTTTTTATATTATTTAAGCTTAAATATTAACCATGAAAGACTTGTTTGACTTATGCCGATTTGGTGATTTAAAACTTAACAGTAGAATTGTAAGGACTGGCTTGTGGGAATCTGAAAGGGAAACATCAGGAAATTTAACGCCTGAAATTTATAATAGGTATGAGCATATAGCCGCCAGTGGCGTTGGATTGATTATAACCGAATTGATTTCCTTATATCCGAGGGATGCATTTTCCAAATATTCTCATACAATGCACTATACCCAGTTTGTGCGTGAAGCAAAGGACTTAACTGACCTTGTCCATGTATATGGAGTACCTATTTTTGCCCAATTGGGTTTCGTTAAATACAATAAACCTGCAGAGCATAATCTAAATATTGAAGATCTCTCCATTGATGACATCCGAAAGATTCAAACAGATATGGTTATTGCAGCACAAAAAATTGATTATGCAGGTTTTGATGGAATTCAAATAGGTCTTGGAAACTATTATTTTTTATCAAGATTCATTAATCCAAATTTCAATTCTAGAACTGATAAATATGGAGGGTCCACATTTAACCGTTTAAGAATTGTTTTGGAGATAATTAAGGTTATAAAAGACAACACAAAGTTGCATGTCAATTGTCGTTTAAATGCATTTGACGGAAGTAAAAATGGAATGACTCTAGACGAGACAGTTGAAGTGGCCAAACTCCTTGAAAAATATGGAGTTGATTCGATTCAAATCACCCGTCCACGTTCACCGCAATTCTTCACACGTGAAAATAAGCAGGACAATCCCCTAATCGAAGCAACCGACAGGATTATTGAAAATGTCTCCATTCCGGTTATTCTAGGAGGAGGCTCAACAAGCCAAAAACAAATCAATGATATATTGAATCATTCAAAAATAGATTTTATTTCCATGCAAAGGCCATTTGTTGCAGATCCTAGCTTTTTAGTTGATTGGCAGATAGAAGGAAACGGCACAACCAAATGCAAGACTTGCAATAACTGCTACTGGAAAAAGACATCAACCTGTTTTATTAACAGGTCAGCAACATTAAATCTTTAAATAAAAAAAATAAAAAAGTACTCAATTAGAATGTTTGAGTACCGCTAGTAGGACTTAAAGATACGCTTTGTGTAGTCAAGAGATTATTTGATGTATCAAATATCTTGATTACAGCATAATCCGGATAATATTTGTAAGCATCAGCACTTTTTATGTCAATATATCCGTTTGAATCAATTGTAATTGGAACCATATTTCCATTGTTTAAGCTATTTCCATCTCTGGAGTATTTAATCTGTACAACAACATTTTCTCCAGCATGTTCTTTGCCCACATATATGCTTGCATATGTCTTGTCGGACAGTTCGCTTCCAGTTGAAAAGCTTCCCCCCTGTATTGTCATGGATTTAGGTTTACTAGGAGTTGCCTGTGTTGAAGATTGTGTTGAAGGCTGTGATGACTGCACAGTTGATGTATTTTTGTTGTTGGCATTGGTATCCATAGCATTGCTTTGTGTATTATCATCAGCATGATTTGCAAAGCCAAGATATAAAAATACTCCTGCTAAAACAACTGCAATAATTACTAATGCAATGATTATATACTTAGTAGTATTATCCGCTCCAGATTTTCCTTCATTAATAGAATTAATCATGGTTTGGTGATTAATTGATTTTTTAAGAGGAGTTCCACATTTTTTACAAAATTTTGCGGAGTCACTATTTTCACTATTACAATTTGGACAATTCATTTTTCTCTTCACCTTAAATAATAATAGTTATTTAATAATATATTATTCACATTATTAAATTTATTTGTTGTATGAGCGAAATTTTTCAATGAAATATTCAAGTTCTTCGTGAATTTGGTCCAATGTAATGATAGGTTTATATGTGACAAGTGCGTTCAAGGCAATCAGAAATGGTATTGCTTCGCCTATGCGGATATTAGTGAAAATCAAGTCCTGATAGATGATATTGAATTCATCATTTGGCAGCTGGTCAATGATAACTCCTGCAGGAGGAAAGTTCAGCTCCTGTTTTTCAATCAGCTCTTCAAGTACTTCAGTGCCCTCTAAAATGTCTTCGAATTCAACCTTTTCCTTATTCAGGATAGGTTCTACAAAATCGAATTCGATGTCATAGTCATATTTGGAATAATGGTGCCTGAAGTAATTGTCAACCATCAGGTAGTTGATGAACAATTCATGGTTTAAGATTGAATATCGTTTGTTGTTTAAGATGAATTCCATGATTAAATTATTGTTGGGTTTAGTATAAAATAGTTTAGTAGAACCTTGTCACCACTGCCATTAACAATGTGGCCATAAAGCCAACCATAAAGACTATTGCAAACTTGTCGAATGTTTTCCTTTCAAATGGATTATTTTTGATTTGGACTATTATAGGTATTAATGCCAATAATGGAATGAAATATCTCATATGCACTCCAACAAGCATATCGCCAACATTTGCCCAAGTTAACAATTGGATAAAGAATGTTCCGAAATAGATAATCACAAATACTAATAATGAGCCCACTTTAGCTTTGATATCAAATCTGAAGTCATTTGGATATGCAAACAGTGATATTGCCAGATATATC
>CAJGDA010000062.1 GCA_904501935.1 uncultured Methanobrevibacter sp.
AATATTAACCAAATTGATTCCATGAGTATTGTTAACAGTCCAATTACCAAGATCATCACTAGTAATCACAGCAGTATAATTAACCACTTCTTTCTCATTGATTTTATAAACAATCAAAGTACCGTTATTTTCAAACTTAGATAAATTAGTGAATTTATGATACCAATTATTAGTATTATTTAAAACAACTGTTTCAATTACAGTGTTATTATTCATCAACTGAACAGTCACATTATCAGGTCTGACACCATCCTGGTTATTATTATCAGTCCAAACTTTAACAACAGTAACATTAACCAATTTAATAATGTGAGTGTTATTAATTACAAAATTAATTACAAAATTATTATCATTATATCTGGTAACAGTAACATTATAATCTTCAACTTTCACTTCACTAATGTTATACTCAATTTCTTTACCATTCCTACGAACAGGTAAATCATTGAAAGTATATGTCCAATTATTAGTTGCGTTTAAAGTAGCATTTATAATATTTATATTATCAGCTGACAACCAAACAGTGACATTAAGAGGTCTGACACCATCCTGGTTATTATTATCCGTCCAAACTTTTTTAACAGTTACATTTTTAAGAGGTAGAACCTCGACAATCGCATCATCTTGTACAACAGTATCATTCTCTTTACAGGTAGCATTTGCAACATTAGTCCAATTACCAACAACTAAAGCAACAGCAGTAATATTGAATACGTAAGAATCACCGACATTTATAGTAACATTAGATAAAATACCAGTATTAGTATCGTATTTAGTATCATTACATCCTGTTACTCTGAATTGAGAAGGAACAATATCCTTAATTATTACATCAGTAGCATTGAAAGGACCATTATTGGTTACATTAATAGTAAATACAACAGTATCATTGACATAAACAGGGCTTTGGTCAACAGTTTTATTGATTGTTAGATTTAATCCTTCAACACCAAATAGTGCAGTGAAGTTATATGCTGCAGTATAATATGGAGTTTCAAGATAAGTTCCGATAACTTCATAGAATCCAACAGCCAATCCTGTTAAGTTAAGCTTAATTGTACCGTCAATGTCAGTTCTTATATAACTATCATTAAGAATTTCGCCTGTGAGAGTATTTCTAACAGTGTAATAAATTACTTGGTTGTTTTCCTTATCATCTTCATATAAGTCTTCCCCGTCGTTACTGTTTTCCCATCCGTAAACAGGAACCACATCATGATCATCAGGGGTTGTCTTAATATATTCTGTACCATTATGATAGAACAGATAGGAAATATTATTTACTGTAATATTACTGCTTCGGGCATGGTCATGAATAGCATTAGCAATATTGTCTCCTCCAATATGGCTGATGGTAATGATCATTTCATCACCAGGCTCAAATCTGGTTTTATCCGGAGGATAAATATCTAACAAATGAGTTGCAGCCTGATTGTCAAAGAAATCTGAATCTTCAATATGCAAGGATGAATTTTCAACATAAATTGCTGAACCGTTAATAGCTGTGTTATTTACGAAATAACCTTGAATATTCGCATTTTGAGAGTTGGATATATGGAAAGCTCCCCCTTCACCTATATTGTCCGCAAGACTATCACCAGTAGCATGGTTATTAGTGAAAGTAGAGTTTTTAACTATCAAATTGGTAGCTCCTTCAAGTTGAGCAAATCCACCATTAAGAGCATTGTTATTGTCAGCATAAATGTCATCGAAATAGGTATCTGAACCATCGACATATAAAGCTCCACCATTCTCCTCAGCAAAGTTATTTGAAATGTTATTGCTTGTGAAATTAGTATGGTCACCGGAAATATATATCGCACCACCTGATATCTCTGAATTGTTTACATTTTTAAATGTATTATTTACAGCTGTATTGTTTATGATAGTGTTATTGAAGAATTTTGCATTGCTTCCGTCAATGGAGATAGCACCACCCTGTGGAGCAGTGTTGTATGCAAATAGACTGTCTTCAACAAGAGTATTGTTACCAATAACATAAATTGAACCACCAGCTGAATCGGCAGTGTTATTTACTGAAGTAATATTACTAAATACTGCATTATTACCAATGACATGGAATCCAGCACCTAAACCTGTATGATTTACATCACCATTACATATTGCAGTATTATACTTGAGTGTTGAATCAATGAATGTAGCATTTTCACCTTCCACATAAGCACCTGCACCATTGGCAGCAGTGTTATCGACAAAGGTTGAATTGGTAATTCTTGTATTTGAACCTTCGATGTATACTGTACCATTGACTGCAGAGTTATTAATATAGGTTGAATTTTCAATAACAGTGTACCAACCATGAATGAAAACAGCACCACCATCATTTGAAGCAGTATTGTTCTCAAATACTGTATTTATGATTTTGGTACCGTTACCATAGACATAAACAGCACCTGCATTACCTGATGGACTGAATGTCAAATCGTTGTCATGCTTCCAATACCATACAGCATCTGGATTAGTCTCATCTGATTCAATATAATTTCCATATTGATCTATATAGTGAAGTGTCTGATTAGTCCGTCCTCCATCCTGTTTATGATGCCATCTTTCTATAGAAAGTGAACTAGTTTGATTTTCAGTTTTTGCAACATTATTTTTAAAGGTACAATTTTCAATCGTAATATTATTTCCTTCAGTGTTAAGAGCCCAGAATCCGTCATTGTTTGGGTCGATTCCACCAACCATAATAGCGGAACCCATTCCACCGGTGTTATTGATGAACTCACTGTTTCTTATAATTACCCCGTTATGACTTATTCCAAGTGCACCACCATATTCGCCTGTTCCTGTACAATTAATAAACTTACAGTTATCAAGAACTTGCTTTTGTGAAATATATTGATTTTGGTCGCTGTAATTTCCATGTATATAAACTGCAAACCATCGAGAAGTAATATTGATAAAATTACAATCAGTTAAACTACTTGTAACGTGTTGACCACCGTATTCGTCTGAAACACAAAAAGCACCACCGTGATTAGCAGAGCTTGTATTAATAAAGTTACATCCAACCAGTTTAGCCCCAAAGAGTACACCAAACTGACCGGTACCGTCATCGACACCATGATCACCAACATAAGTTTGACTGCAGTTTGTGAAATTACAGTTAGTTACTGGCAGTGGTCCGGAGTCATCACTTCCAATAAAGAAGAAAAAGTGCTGATAGGATTCAATATTATTAAAAGCAACATTTGTCAAAGAACCTCTCTCGAAATTAAACATTCTCCCGGTACACTTGAAATTTTCAAAGACAACGTTTTCTAAAATAACATCATCGAAAGAAAATACGGTACTAGAGTTTCCTAGTACAAATGTAGACATTAGATTTGGATTATCTTGAGTTCCACCAACAACCCTTACATTACGGATGTTTGTATTTCCCAGCCTACCCTGGTTTTGCCAACTTACAGCATCATAGGTTCTATTATTCAGATAGACTGTACCTCCACCATCTTCACTACATAACCTAATTGCTTCCATAACAGCTGCCGCAGTGTTACCCTGTGGTTCACGGTCGCCAAGCACAGGCTCATCATCACTAGCACCAAGAACTGTCAAACTTTCAGTATCTACTTTTAAGTAATTCCCAGCACTAAGTATTTCTAAATTTTCATCATCATCTATTTCTACATCATTACTAGATTGCAATAATTTTGTTTCATTATCTTTACTATCATTAATTTCAATTTCATTTTCTTCACTGGCCGTACCCAATGAATCATCATCTGCTTCATCTACTGAATTCACAGCTACAGAATCCACAGCCAAAGTGTTTGAAGTTCCCTCGATTGGACTTGCGTCAGACATTCCTAGAGTATTAAGTTCACCAGTGTTTTGATCGTATGCTACATTTTCACTTGCACCAACAAATGAAACTGAAAACATCGTTAAAAATAGTATTAAAGTTAAAAACATACATCGCTTAAAACGCATAACCTTTCTCCTTTTTAAACAACAAATTGTTTAACTTTAATCTAATGAAAACTTTTTGCTTTTTTAATAATAAGAAATAAAGAAAAAAACTTGCGAAATTAATACAATAAATACTAAAATTAGTACTATCGTTTAATTTAACCTATAAATGAAAACTTTTGCTTTTTTAATAATATTCAAATAATCAGAAAAAATTTACGGAATAATACACTAAAATGCAAAATCATCACCTTAATGTATCAATTGATATGTTGATTTTCGACATATATAAATCTTTATATTACATCCTGAAAATGATATCACAAAATAAAAATAAGATCCTTTAAAAGTTGATTAAAAAAAGCTAATAATAATAAATAAAATAAATGTAACTAATAACAGCCAAATGAAAACCATTTAAATGACTTGGAACCCGTTTAAATGATTAAAATTAACTGATTTGACTAAACGCCAATACTATATGGAATATAGCAAATAGTTAATTTAGATTATTTATTATAGGGTTACTACCCCAATGTTCTTTCTATTTAATTATTGTTTGAACCAATTAAATAGAAAAACTGAAATTAATTTTTTTACTAGGTTTAATCCTAAGTCAAATCATGATTGCTCATGATTAAAGCTTGGTTAAAAGCTTTCGATAGTTCCTAAATTTAATTAGAATCTATCAATTCCGATTTTTTTTCAAATATTTAATACTATTTTTTAACAAATTTTTCATTAACATACATGCTCTAATTATATCTGCTATAATCCAAACATATATGTAATAATATATAGAATATTCATTGAATATAAAGTTTTTTATAATTTAGTAAAGTTTACTTACCGAATATTTGTTCTATATTAAACAAACAATTAAATAATTGAATGAATAGATAATAAATTAACATGTCTACATTAGAAAAGATGAAAGTCCTAACGGATTCGGCACAATATGACCTTTGCGATTATGTAAGTCACAATAAAAGTTCACAGGTTAACTTGCCTGGAATATACGAAGCTATAGGCCATAATGGATGTAAGATTCCACTTTTTAAAACATTGCTGACAAACAAATGCAAGAATGACTGCAAATATTGCATAAATCAGTCCAAAAGAGACTTTACAAGATTAGAACTATCACCTGAAGAACTTGCAAGAGCATTTCTCGGATACTACAACAGAGGTTTGGTCAACGGTTTATTCTTAAGCTCAGGCATCTCAGGCGATGTGGACTCTACAATGGAAAATCAGATCGAAACCGTCCATCTTCTTAGAAACAAGTATGGATATGATGACTATATTCACCTTAAAGTTGTGCCGGGAGCAAGCAAAGATTCTATTAAAAGGGCAATGGCGATGGCAAATAGAGTTAGCATCAACATTGAGGCTGCAACGCCGTCCGGCCTTGCTGAACTGTCATCCACCAAAGACTACAATAACGATATACTTAAAAGATTATCCTGGATAAACAGCTTACAGCATAAAAGCACAACATATCCAAATTCTACCCACACCACACAGCTGATTGTCGGTGCAAACAATGAAAGTGATAGGGAAATATTGAGTAGAATGGAAAAAATTTACAAAAAATCCAATCTGAAAAGGACATATTTCTCAGCATTCATTCCAATTGAAGAAACTGAACTTGGAAATAAGGAGGCATGTTCAACTGACAGAACCGCAAAATTGTATAATGCCGACAGTCTACTTAATGATTACCATTATAATCTCAAAGAATTGGTATTTGATGAAAACGACCAGCTTTCGCTCGACCAGGATCCGAAGATTCTGGCTGCAAAAAAAATGGATATATTTCCTGTAGAAATCAATAGTGCACCACTGATAGAACTTGTAAGAGTTCCGGGAATTGGGGTTAAATCCGCCCGTCAAATAATTTCTATTAGGAAAAAAATACCGTTCACCAATAAAGAGCAGCTCAGAAAATTAGGTGTTGTAGTTGATAGAGCAGAACCTTATATAAAAATAAGCGGCGAATATCAAACAACATTTGATTTTTAGATTTTTCATTGAATTATATTACAAATGAGAGAATTATCTTTTATCAAAATTAAGACAAAAATAAGCAAAATTAATAGAAAAAATAAGTATACAATATATCTTTCATATAATATATTGTCTACAGTTTCAAGTGTAAAATAGATAAAAAAATTTAGTAGTCGTCAAACAATGCCCATATTTCAGGGTATTTTTTGGCAACTGCCTCTTCAATCAAAAGTGATGCTTCCTTTGAAATACTAAATTCAGGCTCTGTTTTTCTCAAGTATCTGAAAACCGCCGAAGACCTTGAAGACCACAAAGTTATTCTAGGATTCTTGTCAACAATCTCTTTAACTTCAGCTACATGCGCCTTTTGAATTTCCTTTTCCTGTAGTGATTGTAGCCTCTCTTCAGAACTCTTATCGCTATGTAAGTCTTCGGATTGGCCATTATCCATTTGTACTTCTTCTTGTTTTGAATTGGTGTTAAGATCTTCCTGATCATTTTCTTCCTCTAAATTTTCAAATATATTTTCCTTTTTAGGCTCATCTTCAATAGCATCTTCAACATCATCAAGAGGTTTTTCATTTTCATTTAATATATCTTCAAGAGATTGAGTGGAATTACTATCAAAATCTTCATTATAAAAATCAGGAATTAATGAATCTAACCCTTTACCAAGACCTTTTCTAGCCATTATTTACCCCCATACTCCTTCTAAATCTCTTTTAACTGATTTAAATTGGCTTTTACCATCTTTATCGATGCTATTTTTAGCAGAATTCAATTGAACATTTTCATCTCTTTGAATGATTTCCTTGGCTAATTTCAAATAAGCCTTTGTGCCAGTACTATCCGGATCGTAAATCAAACAAGGCTTTCCGAAACTTGGAGCCTCGGCCAATCTAATATTTCTCGGAATGATAGTCTTGAACAACAAATTTGATTCGCCAAAGTAGCTTTTAAGTTCCCTATGAACATCCCTACTAAGTCTAGTTCTTTTATCAAATAGAGTGAGGAGAATTCCTTTGATTGGAGTGGGACTTCTAAGTCTTTTTTCAACTAATTTTATTGTATTAATTAAATCAGCTACTCCTTCAAGGGCATAATACTCAGCTTGGATAGGAATCAATACGCTATCGGAAGCTACTAATGCATTGACTGTTATGACTCCTAATGAAGGAGGTAAATCAATGAATATGTAATCAAATAATGGTACGACATCTTTTAGAGTTTCCTTAAGGATAATATGATAATTTTCACGTCTGGAAAGCTCCATGCCGGCGCCACTTAGGGATATATTACTTGGGATAATAAATAAATTTTTAATAAACGTAGGAATTGTTGCTTTTTTAACATTTATATCCCCAATAATAGCATCGTAGATTGTATTCTCTATTTTAGTCTTGTCAATCCCAAAGCTAGTTGTGGCATTAGCCTGGGGGTCCATATCAACAACTAAAACAGATTTTCCCATTACTGCTAGGGATGTTGCAGTATTGACAACGGTAGTTGTCTTTCCACAGCCCCCCTTTTGATTCATCACTGCAATTACTTCACTCATTAAAAGAATTCTCCTTTATCTGATAAGTTTTAAGTTATCAGTTATGATTTATAACTTAAAAATTTAAGGGTTTAAAGAATAACTTTTAAGTTATCCAGTATAAGTTAAAAGAATTAAGTTAAATCTTTTAAATTAAAACTTAAAGGAAATAACTTATCAGTTTTAACTTCTAAGGGATAGGAATTAAGGTTTAAGTTAAAACGTCTAAGTTATAAAAAATAAGTTTTAAGAAATAACTTATCATAACTAACTTTTAACAAATAAGTTATATTTTATAACTTCTCTCTTATAAAGTATTTGTTTTCACAAATAAGTTATTAGTTATTTGTTAATAGTTATAAGTTATAACAAATAATGAAAAATAATAAGTTATAAGTTATAAGTAACGAAAATTAAAAAAAATAAAGAAGGATTATTTAGCATTCTGCAGAGTTCCTGCAAAATAGCTAGCATAACCTTTCAAGTCTAACATTCCATGGCCGGAGAAGTTCATTACGATTGTTTTCTCTTCACCGGTTTCTTTACATTTCAAAGCTTCATCGATAGTGGCCTTGATTGCGTGAGTGGTTTCAGGAGCCGGCAAGACACCTTCATTACGAGCAAAAGTGATTCCAGCTTCAAAACAATCCCTTTGATGAACTGCTTTAGGATTAATATATCCCTCTTTGGTTAGAAGAGAAACAATAGGTGACATTCCATGATATCTTAATCCTCCAGCATGTACTGAAGGGGCAACAAAATCATGTCCTAACGTAAACATCTTAAGCATTGGTGTAAAGCCGTTGGAATCTCCGAAGTCATAGTCGTAAGTACCTTGGGTAAGTGTAGGGCATGCAGTAGGCTCAACGGCAATGAATTCAGTATTGGAGTTTCCATCTATCTTGTCCTTTATGAATGGGAATAGGGATCCAGCAAAGTTACTTCCACCTCCGGCGCATGCAATCATGACATCAGGAGTCTCTTCAGCAATTTCCAATTGGGTCTTCAATTCCTGACCAATGATAGTCTGATGGAGCATTACATGGTTTAAAACGCTTCCAAGGGAGTATTTTACTTCATCGTTTTCCAATGCCTCTTCCATAGCTTCGGAAATAGCTACACCTAAGGAACCAGGATGTTCCGGATTTTCAGCCAAAACTTCACGGCCTACCTTGGTGTTTTCACTAGGGGAAGCGTAAACGTTTCCATTATAAATGTTCATGATGTTTTTCCTGTCTGGCTTTTGGTCAAAGGACACTCTAACCATGTAGACGGTGCATTCCAAATCAAGCAAGTTACATGCAAGAGATAATGCAGTACCCCATTGGCCTGCACCGGTTTCGGTAGTCAATCTTTCAACACCTTCCTTTTTAGCAAAATATGCTTGAGGAATAGCTGAATTCAACTTGTGAGAGCCGGTAGGGGATGTGTCTTCCCTTTTGAAGTAAATCTTGGCCGGAGTATTCAAG
>CAJGDA010000063.1 GCA_904501935.1 uncultured Methanobrevibacter sp.
CGGTAAAAACTATTGCCGATTGAAAGTAATTATTTTACTTGGTTTCTTTTATTCTAGATTATTGGCTATTTCATGACCTAATGCCGTTAATGTGTAAATCTTATTTTTTCTATCTTGTTCATTCAAGCAATTTACAACACCACATTCCTTTAATTCTTTGAGTACTTTTGATATGTGACTGATACGGATGTCTGAATCTTTTGCTATTTGTGTTGGAGTTTTATTTTCTTGTTGTAATGCTTTTACTGCACGTGTCCTGTAAGAACTACTTAAAACATATCCATAAACTTTTAAAACATTATCATCGATAGTAACAGCCTCCTTAATCCACTTTATAATAACTCAATTTAAATATTTAAGTTTATCTACATTAAACCGCAAACTTTCATACATCATAAATACTCAAATGAAAATGTTAAAATATTGATTAATCTAAGTAATTTTAAAATGTAAAAGCAGTAAAATATAATGCCTATCTTTAAGTATTCGATAGTGTTTGAGTTTGTAAAAATAAAAAAAGTTGTAGATGCATTTGCACCCATCAAAAAAAAATATTTTAAGATTTTAATTATCTAAATCCACCACTTGTTCTCTCACCAGTTCTTAAATCAACAATGCTTCTGTAACCATCTTCATAATCCTGATATACATAATCACCATATTGTCTCCTTCCAGTTTCAGGATACGGATCATTACTTGGAGGCAAATTATCAATACTATATTTATACTCTGATGATGAACTTGATGCTTGTGATGACTGTGATGACTGTGATGACTGTGTTGATTGTTGAGCTACCTGTTCTTCAACAGCTACTTCTTCAATTGTTATCTTTTTAGTTGCATTACATCCATTATACACTTCATTACCTCCATAATTAGCAGTAATAGTATAATTTCCCGCATTTTCATACGGCTCTAAAGTTCCAACTCCCTTATCATCTGTAACAACAGAACGGAAATCGCTTCTGTTTTTGTCATCAATGAATGTTATATTAACTTCTTTATTAACTAATCCAGTTCCATTATCATCAGTTAATTTAATTTTAAGTGAATCTTCAACAGTAATTGTGGAATTGCTTTCAAATGTTAATTTTGTATTCTGTTTGTTTGTATTTGGCATCATTGCAACTAAACCAACTAAAAGAGCAGCAATAATTACTATCAACGCCAGAATTATAATCTTATTTTTATCCATAATATCCCCCTAAAAACAATATAGCATTAAATATAATTTGTGTTTAACTTGGTATATATTTATTTTGAAATTAATAATCCAATAATTAAAACTAACAAATAATATGATAAAAAATCATTAACTAATAAATTACAACATATTTTCTTAATCTAAAATCAATAGCTATTCATTTAGAAAATACCATGTTCTAGTTGGAGCTTCTCCAAGTGTTGCCGCACTTTGCGCAGCGTATAAAATTGGTTGGTGCCTCATCAGCAGATCTGGTCTGTACCGTCCACCAGTAGCCTTTTGTCCCTCCGCACTTATAGCAGGTTATTGTTGTTGTAGGCAAAGCCACGTTGTTCCTGTCGGTTACAATGACCTTGACTTCAGGATTTGTTTCGCCTTCCATGTGGTACTGCTCTTCCAAATCCTTATCGCTTAATGTTTTTTCATAGCCGCAGCTACATTTGATTACTCCTTTTTTAGGCATCAACATTGCACCACAATCAGGACAGAATTCCATATCACAAAACACCATTAAAAATTCGTAAGTATTAATTTAGTAAAAGAAGTTTATAAAATAATCGGTGTAAAAATAATAGTTAAAAAAAAGTTTGATTGTGAAAGGGTTAACCTTCCACCATAATCAGCTTGCCCGTAGCAGGGTCCTTGTATACCTTACCCATTTCAGTATATCCTTGACCTGAACTGTTTGAAGTATCAGGAGTTTCATTCAATTCTTGGCCTTGGTCAACCTCTGTCATCTTTTTTTGCATCTGCTCTTGAATATTCTGGTCCGGGTCAATCATTGCCTGCATGTTCCAGCTGATGATAACAAATACAAGAAATCCTACAGCAATAACAAGCATTGCATCCACAAGGTTGGATGTACCTGCCATCGGGTCTTCTTCAACCCTTTGAGATCGTCTTCTACTCTTTTTTCTTGGCATAAAATCACTATTTATTCATATAATCTAAAACAGCATCCATCAAAGCATCCAAATCAGATAAGTATCTGTCATACCATCCAGATCTAATCTTTCCAATGAAGTAACATAATGCACCGGAACCAATACCTACGATAGTTGTGTTGAATGCAACAGTCAAGGAACTTGCAAGAGTGTTGATGTCTCCAGCACCTAAAGCTGCAAGTCCAGGACCCATTGGAATTAAGGTACCCATTAAACCTAAAGTCGGTCCAATACGGGTAATTATATCAGTTCTTTGTAATGTAGATAATGTTTTTTCTTCTTCAAATTCAAATAACTTACGAGCTAATGCCTCTCTTGAATCTTTTCCTAAAGACTCTGAAGATGCAATTTCCATTAAAGCTTTTTTCTGAGCTTTTGGAATTTGAGCGCTTGAAATTACATTTTTTAGAGCATCAACAGATTCAGCTTCATTAATAGCATAAATTAAGTCTCGAATAGTTCCTACAGGAACCTTCTTTCTAGAAGTATACTCTGCAATTGCCCCACCCAATGTAATAATTGAAATAATAACAATTACAAGCAGAATAATCAATACAGGAATTGTTAAACTTTGTGAAATTACATCAAGAGAACCAGTTAAAAATTCACCACCAGGAATATTTAAAGCCATATTTTTCACCTAAATTTAATCTAAAATACTTCTACCTCTCTTATTTAGAATAATACCACCCGCTATCAAAATAGCAAATGTTAATATTACCATGAGTATATCTTGAGGAGAACCAATAGTAATAGGACTTGTAGTTTTTGATAAAGCTCCTGCAATATTTGGGATAACAATTGCTGAGAGTAAGAAATATGCACCCAGTAAAAGCATGAAATTGCCTAAAACAATAGGATAAGGCTTGTTAATGTATTTAACAATTGTATTTGATGCAAAATAAGTTACAACCATTACACCCACAAGCGCCGCTGCAGCATACCAGCTCAAATCAAGTGAACTTACCCCAATAGTTGGTGCGACAATTAAAACACTTGCAATAATTGAACCAAAACAGCATGGGCAAGGGGCAATGATAGCTAGAGAAGTTGCAGTTGATGTATTCTTATCATGTATTTTCCATTCCCTTATTGTAAATAGACCTGCAATAATCATGATTGAAGCCATGATAATATAAAATATTGTATTATAACTATAAATTGCTTGAACAAGTTGGTCTGCAAAAAATGAAGCAATATATGAAATAAGAATTACTCCACCACCATATGCAATACAGATTACTGCAAATAGTTTTTTTGGAAGATTTGCCAATCCTGAAGCAAGTCCTATTTTTATACCAAAAACCAGAACTGCTGCAAAAATTCCAACTTGCCATAAAACACTCATCATATCCATATAAAATTCCCCTTAATCAATTCAAATTTAATAAATTACAATTAATTATTACTTCAATAAAGTATATAAATTTTTTATTGAGATGGAAATAAAATTGACATACCCTACCACATTTCTATTTAAATAATGATTTGTTTAAAATCAGTAACTTTTAAAGTAAAGAAACAATATAATTATCATATTGATAAATTAATGAGGCTAAACATGTTTTGGAACGAAGAAATTGAAACCATGCCAAGGCAAGACCTTGAAGAATTACAATTAAAGAAACTTCAAGCAACAGTTAAAAGAGCATTTGATAAGATACCCTACTATAATAAAAGGTATACAGAAGCTGAAGTTTTCCCGGAAGATATAGAAACTCTAAAAGACATAGAAAAACTTCCCTTCATTACAAAAGACGACTTAAGGGAAAGCTATCCATTCGGGCTTTTTGCAGTGGACATATCTGAAATCAAAGAATTACATTCATCATCCGGAACCACCGGAAAGCCTGTCGTATCAGGATATACTGAAAAAGACTTGGATACCTGGGCAGAAACAACTGCACGTGGACTTACCATGATGGGCATCGGTGAAGATGACATCCTCCAGAATACACACGGATACGGAATGTTTACAGGAGGATTTGGTGTTCACTACGGATGCCACAAAATCGGTGCTGCAATCATCCCTATTTCAACAGGACAAACCCGCAGGCAAATCGAAATCATGAACGATTTTGGAGCCACAGGATTAATCTTCACTCCATCTTACGGAATTCACATTGGAGAAGTTGCCCTAGAAGATGGAATTGACCCAAAAGACTTTGGAATAAAGGCAATCGGATTTGGAGCTGAAGGATGGACTGAAGAAATGAGACAAAGGGTAGAGGATATTTACGGCTGTAAAGCATACAACATCTACGGTTTGACCGAACTCATGGGACCTGGAGTGGGTGTGGAATGCGAAGCGCAAAACGGTTTGCACATTGCAGAAGACATATACTATCCCGAAATTATTGACCCGAAAACAGGTAAAGTGATAGGTGCGGAAAAACCTGGAGAACTTGTCTTGACAAATATTGAAAGGGAAGGAATGCCAGTCATAAGATTCAGAACAAAAGACCTAACCAAACTCACATACGAAAAATGCAGTTGCGGAAGGACACATGCAAGAATGAGCAGGATTACCGGAAGATCCGACGACATGCTTAAGGTAAAAGGCGTAGCTATTTTCCCATCACAAATCGAAAAAGCATTGCTTAGAATTGGTGAAGTAGAGCCTCATTATATGATTATAGTTACAAGACCAGGAACACTTGATGAAATCGAAGTCAAAGTCGAAGCGTCACAGAACCTTTTCTTCGACGGAGTAAAGGAAATGATGGCAATCCAAAACAAAATCGGAAAATCAATTGAAAATGAAACTGGAATTCGTGTTAAAGTCACATTAGTAGAACCAAAAACCCTGCCGAGATTTGAAGGAAAAGCAAAAAGAGTAATTGATGAAAGGAACTTACATTAGGTGATAACAATGAAAATCAAACAATTATCAATATTTTTACAAAACAGAATGGGGAGCTTATCAAAACCGCTAGAAGTACTATCAGAAAACGACGTTAACATTAGAGCAATGTGCATGGCAGATACTTCCGAGTTCGGTATTTTAAGACTGGTTGTGGATAATCCTGAAAAAGGAAAAGAAGTCTTAGAAGAAAAGAACTTCCTTGTTAAGATGACCGATATTATTGGTGTTGAAATGTGTGACGCACCAGGAGGCTTGACTTCCGTTTTAAAAGTCATTAAAGATAATGAAATCGATTTGGAATATCTTTATGCATTTACTCACGATAAAGTAAACAAAGCTATACTATTACTTCATGCAGATGACATTGACAATTTAATTTCTGTATTGACAGAAAACAATGTGAAGATTGTTTCTGCTGATGAAGTATATAACTTATAAGATAATTTTTCATAAATTTTCTTCTTTTTTTATTAATGTGAAACAATGGAAAACAATAGAATTATATTCATCGATTATCTGAAAGTCATTGGGCTTCTATGCATTATATTGGCACATGTATGCCCTGATCCGACAATTCTACAACTTAGAAATTTTGATGTTCCCCTAATGGTGCTTATCTCAGGATATCTTGCTGTTGGATCATTTAAAAGAAGCCTTAAAAAGAACAGATCCTTTTTAAACTATATTGCGAGAAGGATTTATCGATTATTGATTCCAACATGGATTTTCCTAATCATATTTTTCACGATAATGAGCTTTTTCCCGGTAAATGGGGCATATCCTTATGACATTGATTATATAATTAAAAGCTTCCTATTGCTTGATGGAATGTCATACGTATGGATTATTAGAATATTCCTTATATGTGCTGTTATTACACCTGTAATCTATATTTTTGACAAAATTAAAAGTGATTTTATTCAATTCCTTATTTTAATTATCGCATATATTCTGTATGAAATAGCCATATTCAATAAGATCAACGAAATGAATATAGTTTTTGAGTTCATACTGGCTTATGTGATTCCATACGGAATAATCTATTTGCTTGGAATGATATCCACTAAAACAAGTGCTAAAGCGGATGGCATTATTTCACTCATATTTCTAATTGCATTTGCCGTTTCAGGTTATATTCTTTACTTGAATACAGGAATACTCCAGCCAACTCAAGTAATGAAGTATCCGCCAACAATTTACTATATCAGCTATGCGCTGTTCGTGTCTTTCCTATTATTCAGCATATTTAAAAAAGCAAATATTAAGAGAAACGAACTGATAGAGTTCATATCACAATCATCATTATGGATTTACTTATGGCACATTCTGTTTTTAACTATAATTCCATTAATTAATGGGGAGTTGGATTGGGTCACAACTTATTTGGTAGTTGTAGTTTGTTCAATTTGTTTTACATTTATCCAAAATAAGATAATAGACCTCATAACGATGAATGGCTCCAATAAAAATATTTTGAAAATATTCAGAGGTTAAACTGCGACCTAAACCTTATTTGGCAATGATTAAATTTACTAAAAAAAGGTTTAATAATATTTAAATATATTGCAATATAAATATATTAATTACAACTATCATGATTTATCATGATTGTTAATAAAAAGGTGATAAAATGGGAAAACTAGATGGAAAAGTAGCAATCATAACCGGAGCAACCTCTGGTATGGGTAGAGACTCAGCAAAATTATTTGCAGCTGAAGGCGCAAAAGTAGTTATAACCGGAAGAAACGAAGAAAGAGCAAAAGAAGTTGTAGATGACATTAAAGCTGCTGGCGGTGAAGCAATCTATGTTATCGTAGATATGGCAAACCTGGATGAAGTACCAAAAGTATTCGATGCAGCAATGGAAGAATACGGAACCATAGACATCCTATTCAACAATGCAGGAGTGCTTTCCATGTCCCCATTAATGGATGTAACTCTCGAAGAATGGACCAAAGTATTCAATGTCAATGTTACTTCCGCATTACTCTTGACACAACTCGTCGCACCAGTAATGAAAGAAAAAGGAAAAGGAACTATTGTAAACACCTGTTCTGTAGCATCCTTCGGAGCACACCACGGATTTGCAGCATATGTTGACAGTAAACATGCAATGATGGGATTAACCAGATCCATGGCATGGGAATTAGGTCCTGAAATCAGATGTAACGGTATTGCACCAGGTCTTATCCACACAGCTATGGTAGACAGTATCGGAGGTCCTGCAGCATTGCAAAACATGATTGACCAATGCCCTGTAAAAAGATGCGGTGAAGGTAAAGACATAGCTGAATTGGCATTATTCTTAGCAAGTGATGATTGTGGTTTCTTAGACGGTCAAATCATCAAATGTGATGGTGGATTCGAAATTTAAGTTTTTTAAAGTACATATCTTTAAAGGAGGGAGTTGGAGAAATCTAACTTCCTTATACACTATTTTTAATGAAATTTTTAACTGTATTTCAAACTAATTTTAAGATTAAATATTACATAATAAATCAATATAAAAGCCATAATTAGAAATGCAACCCCACCAACGAATATTGACATTACTCCAAAATCATTAACTAAAAATCCACCTATTGCAGTGCCAATAGCTATTCCGCCATTCAATATACTTAAAAATACACCATTTGCAAGTTCAGGTGTTTTGGACAATACCGAACTTTCAATATATTGAATCAGATTATACCCCATTCCATCCAAGACTCCGAATATCAGGAATAAAATCAAAATCGGAATCAGCTGTTGAGCAAAAAAATACATCAAAGCAAATACGAATCCGCATACCAATTGAAAAATAAGCAAAGTAGCTTTATCCTTATATACAATTAGTTTTCCACCAATCCATGTTCCAACAATTGATATTAAACCATATACAAAAAGCAGAATGCTCAATTTATAAGTATGTATGTCGCTTACTGTCTGAAGGAAATATGGCATGTAAGCATAGACGATGCTTGCTCCAATCGGCATCATTACTATTGCAGTCGAAGCCAAAACAAATTCCTTTGACCTTAAACTGGAAAGTGACATTTCATAGCTTTTTTCCTTTCCATCGATTTTCGGAAAGAACAATACAATTAAAATCAATGATACGAAATTTATTAAAAATATCCAGAACATGGCAATTTCATAGCTGAAGGCGGTTCCAAGATATGTTGTTATTGGCAACCCGATAATGCTTCCAACGGAAATTCCAAGCAATATTCTAGTTATGTAATCCTGCTTTTCGCCTTCAGGAGCTATCTCTTCACAAACAGTAAGGGCAATTGAAATGAATGCCGGATAGAATACTGCGGATAAGACCCTAAAGAATAACGACAAATAAAGACTATCTGAAAAGACAATTACCAAATTTGCAATTGCAAAAACACATAAAATAGAGAAAAATGTTGTTTTTCGCTCATATCTTGAAAATATAAGTGGTATGAAAAGTCCGCAAACCGCAATTGTAAACGTGAATGAACTCACATATAATCCCGAAACGGCAATTGTAGTATTGAAATGAGTTGATATCTCTGAAATTATCCCGACAATACTTAAAGGAGTGTTGATTCCGAGCGAAGCCAAGGTTAAAATATAAAGTAAAGTCTTAGGATTGTTTTTCATGAAAAAAGTCCTGTAAAATCAAAAAAAGAAAGGTGAATTCGTTATTTTTCAATAACAAATCCGTGATTTTGTGCTTTAGTGACAAAGACAGTACCTTTATCACCAATTATTTCTTTGGTTTTTTCTACAATGAATGCATTCTCTTCATCAAAGACAGTATATAGAACCGGTCCGAATGATGAAATACCTACACCATAAGCTCCAGCTTCCTCAATAGCTTGCATAGTTGGCAAGTAACTTGAATCCAAACTGTGTTCCAACTTATTGAAACCTACTTTTTGAAGCTC
>CAJGDA010000064.1 GCA_904501935.1 uncultured Methanobrevibacter sp.
AATTCCTTTGTAAGTAGGGTCAGAGCAGCAGTAAGTATCGTGACTTACAATAGTGTTAGCCCATGGACCTTTACAAATAAATACAGTACCTTCGTGAGGTGCGTCTCTTGATACAGCACAGTTTACTACAACTTCACCGAAATCGGTTTTTACAAGTACGGTATCCCAGTTGTTTACACCTAATTTTGCCATATCTCTTGGATCCATGTAACAAGTACCGGAAGCGTTTTTGTATTCTTCTTTTAAAGTGGATCCTCTTTTCTTACAAGCACCTTGGTAAATGTCAGATCCGGTGTTTAACATACATTTTAAAACATCGGTTGTTCCTTCACCAGTGATTTTTACATCAGGTACTACAGGTTTTTCTAAATAAGTATTAGCATAATGCATATAATAATCCCCCTATTCTAACCATATAGCATTTACTGGGCAGAACATTTGACATGTTCCACATTCTTCACATTTTTCAGGACTAAAGAGTTTGATGAATCCGTTTTCAACCATCATAATAACTTCTTCAGTCTTTGCACCACTACCACCAGCATTTTCAGGACTGATAGCTGCGTTAACAGGACATGCAATTACACAAATCCCGCATCCTAAACAATTATCTTGATTAACTTTAAGTTCCATCCAATCACCTAGTCTTTAATAGCGTCTAAAGCTTCTTTCCAAGTAGTTGAGCTAATAGGAGTGTGGTCAACTTCAGTTCTTGTTACGGTAATAGCTCCGTTAGGACATGCTTTTGCACATGCTTTACATTTTACACAGAAATCTCCGTTAGCAACGACATGTTCCATTCTGGAACCTGGACCTGGAGAAATAGGGAATGCTAAAGCATTACATTGACAGATATCTACACAAGCACCACAAGCTTGACATTTTTCATCGTCTATTTCAATACTACCTTCAAATGGTTTTTTGACTTTTGCTGCATCGGTAGGACATACTCCTTCACACCATCCACAGTATACACATAAATCTGGGTCGATGATAGAGTTTCCGGTTACAACAGCATTTGCTGGATCTAAATCATATTCTCCGTAAGAACAAGCTCTACAAAGTGCTTTGATTGCGTTAACAGGACAAGATTTTTTACATACTAAACAGTATACACATTTGTCGGTATCAATTTCAATAGATTCTTTTCCAGTTTCTTTATCTACAACAATTGCTTCTGCAGGACATAATTCTTCACATATACCACAGTAGATACATTCTTCATCATTTACTTCGATTTCACCGGTTACTAAATCAGCACGGTTTGGTAAAACTCTTTCAATGACGATTGCATCACGAGGACATGCGATTTCACATCTTTTACAGTAAATACATTCATCATCATCAATTTCTGAGAAAGCGTTGTAGTGAGGATATGCATCAATTTCTTTGATTGGTACGCCATCAATAGTTAATACTAATGCATCAACAGGACATAAACCGCTGCACATACCACATAATACACATTTACTTTCGTCAATGCTTACTCTTTGAGCATCAAATTCATCTTTGAAGTTTTGAGCAATCTTTTCATGACCACTAAAGTAAACTTTGTTTGAGACTCTTTTACGTGCGTCTGCAGCAACTGCATTTATTGTAATTGCTTCGACAGGACAAGTTGATTCACAAATCCCACAACCTAAACAAGTAGGGTCATTGAAAGACAATTTTCTAACTTCTTCAGCATCTCTTGTGATGTCAAAGTTGTTGTCTTGAACCTCTTTTAAATTTCTAATCATATTCAATCTCCAAAATTTTTATAGAATTAGTTGGGCATTCATCTTCACAAAGCTGACAACCACAACATCGTATGGAGTCTGCATGTGCCTTCAATGATTCTAATCCAATAGCCTTCATTGTACATGCATTTACACATAAGCCGCAACCAATACACGAATCTTCCACAATTGCTTCGAAATATCTTTCTCGGCAAATATTCACAATTTTACGACTCTTTTCTGGTTCGTCAAGAACGGCGAAAGCCATAATCATGAAATCCCTAGGACTTAACTCAGTGATAGTTCTTGCAACTTCGATTGAATTCCAAGACAAATTGCTACCATTCAAATAATGTGAAATAGTAGATCTATCAACTGATAGTTCCTTAGCAATTTCCTGATGAGTTTTCCCCATGTCCTTCAATTTGACCGCAGCCAAATATTTCAAACCAGAGGCAATATGTTTTGGCATAAAATCACCATGTGTAATGGTTATATTTATATTATTATACTAATATAATACTTGTCTACTAGAAGCAAGACACAAGACTTATATACTACTGTGTATTTACTACACATAAAGAAAAGGCAATAAGAAATATCAGAGAGTATTTAATAAAATCAAGATATGATAATCATTAAATAATTTAAATACACATTATTAATCATCTAAATTGAATTTCAATAAGAATAATCGATATTATTATAAGTTCATATCGGATGAAAATGCTAAAAACGTAATAAATTTTATGAAAAAAATATTAATAAATGACAAAAAATCATCAAAAAGAGGTATTTTTTGGTGTGGCAAAAAATGATGTGTTGTTACTACACATTTCATAGTTTGTAATCATTGAAACAAATTAAAAAGCAAATAAAAAAAATGAAAATAATGAGATGAACTCATTTATTTTCCAATTAATGTATTTAAGATTTCATTCCAGGACTCTGAATTAATATTGGTTAATTTCATGCTGGTTCTGGATAAGATTCTAATGTCTTGTGGACATGCTGTGACACAAGCACCGCATAAGTTACAGAAGGTTAAATCAGTGACTGATTTTCCATCTACAATAGTTACTGCATTACATGGACATACATCTTGACATGCATGGCATGAATCGCCTTTACAGATTTTTTCTTCTTCTTCATTTTCAGATAATTCTAAAGTACCCTCAAATGGTTTAACTACTGTAATAGCATCTTTAGGACAAATTTCAGAACACCATGAACAGTTTACACATGAATCTTCTAAAATTATTGTTTTACCAGTAACTTCAGGAACTTCAATTTCATCCGCTAACATACAAGTTGCACAGATTTGCTTAATTGCATTTTCTGGACATACTCTTTTACATACTCCACAAAAAATACATTTTGAAATGTCTACTTCAATTGAGTTATTTACCTTATCAACAGTTGATGTAGGAATATTTTCAATTTTAATTGCTCCAGCAGGGCACATGTCAGCACAGAAAGAACAATAAATACATTTGTCTTTATCAATATCGATTTCTCCTCTAACAAGATCTGCAGGATTTGGAAGGTTTCTTTCGAAAATAATTGAATCTCTTGGACAAACTTCATTACATCTGCCACAGTAAATACAATCTTCTTCATCAACTTCAGATTCGGTTTCCCAAAATGGATAATTACCCATATCTTTAATTGATTCGCCATCAATTGTTAAATCTAATGCATCAAATGGACAAGCTACGGAACATAATCCACAAAATACACATGAATCTTGGTTAACGGAAATCAAATCCATTTCAATCAAGCCACGTGCAATTGGTACAAGAGGCCCTAATCTTAATGAAGATGTTGGACATGCCTCAGTACAAATTCCACAGCCGACACATTTTTTATCAGCATAGGATAATATACGTTTTTCTTCACCAGTTCTTTCAATGTTAAACATGAAATCACCTCATTTAAGCTTTAGAAATTGCTTGATTTGGGCAATTTTGGATACAAAGGTCACAATCATCACAGTTTTCAGGAACGATTTTTACATCTCCATCTTCTTCTATGATTGCACCTTGTTCACAAAGTTTTATACATAATCCTTGTACAGGACAATTATCAATGTGTCCACATTTATCCGCATCAATTTTTACTGCCATATAACTACCTCCATAATAACATAAACATAAAATAATTTAATGTTCTAATTTCAATTTTATCGAACTGACTATATAAGCATATTGACTTTATTCTTAAAATCTTTAAAAAAGGAGAATAATCAAGCTTTAGGTCTACCTAATTCAATTGAATAATTAATTAAAATCCATATGATTGAATTTAAAAAATTATTTTCAGTTATAGGAAATACAGATTCTTTTAAAAAATAATTTATCCATACAATTTAAAGCATATTCCCAAATCAGAGCATATACTTAAATTATGTAATAATAACATTATAATGTTGGCTAAAGTAAAAATTGGAACTATATCTGAAAAGATATGGATGGAATTTTATGTGTAGTAACTACACAATATGTAAAAAAATAATTACATTAGTATATAAAGGAAAACCAATAATCATGTAAATAAAAAGACCAACATTTGAAAAAACGTGTAGTAACTACACATAGTCAATTTGAATATTTTAGAATTTTTTAGAAATTTATAATTAATACTAATTATATAATTATAATAGGAGATTATAAAATGAAAATTGTATCTATTGTTGGGAAAAAGAATACTGGAAAAACATCACTGACCGTAAAGGTTATTGAAGAGCTAACAAGAAGAGGGTATAAAGTAGCATCCATCAAACATTCCCACCACACAATGGAAATGGACAAAGAGAATACTGATACCTGGAAACATAAACAGGCTGGATCAGATGTTGTAGTAGGAATTGGTTCAACAACATTTTTCAACATAAGAAAAGAAATGGACCTTAACAGATTACTATTTTTAATTAAATATATGGATGAAGTCGATTTCGTTGTCATTGAAGGCTTTAAAAGATACAACTATCCAAAAATTATAACCTCCCCTGATGTAAGAGACGAATATACTATAGAAGAAGTCGACTCTTTTACAATAGACCAAAAAGGTGTTGAAGAATTAGTGGACCTTATTGGAGAAAGAGGACATGACATTGTTGATACATTATATGCAAATAACTGTGGATTCAACAATGGCGAAGCTATTGCAGCTGAAATTCGCAATGGAAATCTAGGTATTGATGAACTTGATAACGTGCATTGTTACCTTTCAATAGATGAGAAAGTTGTCGGATTAAACAGATTTGTTAGTGATTATCTGAAGCAAAATGTGTTGGGCGTTATTAACACGCTAAACCTTGACGATTATGGTGTTGAAGATATCGGTAAAATCGAATTAATCATACCTGATGCAAAAAAGACAACTCCAAAAGATAAAAATGCAAATATCTTGATAAATGATAAAAAACTAGAAATCAACCAATTTACAAATAATATCGTGTCAAATTCAATTAATGCAATGGTTAAATCTCTTAAAACTGAAGAGGATATAAAAACTATTGATGTTGAAATATCAAATATTAATGATGGAAACCTAATCGATGCAGATATTGACCTAAAAACAAATGGCAATCCTGTATCCATCAACAAATTCAGCAGAGGAATACTAAAAGAAACTATTTTTGCAATAATAAACACCTTAAAGCTGGATGATAAAATCAACAACATAAAAATAAAGGTGGAAGAGTGATTGCATATGCTTGATGAGTTTGTAAAAGATAAATTTGAAAGACCGATAATATCACTAAGAATCACAATTACCAACAGGTGTAACGAAAACTGCATTTACTGCCATCATGATGGAATGGTTTCTTCAAAAGACGAAATGACTCCTGATGAAATATATAAAATATGTAAAATAGCTAAAAGGTTAGGAGTCAAAAAGATCAGGCTTTCAGGCGGAGATCCATTAATCAGAAAAGATATTGTTGAAATCGTTGAAAAAATAGCTAGCCTAGATTTCAAAGACATTTCCCTTACAACCAACGGAGTGCTGCTTGGAAAATATGCTGAAAGTCTAAAAGATGCCGGTCTTGACAGGGTTAACGTGAGTCTGGACACCCTAAATCGTGACACATATAAATTCGTCACAAATATGGATTATTTGAATGACGCAAAAGAGGGCATCCTTAAAGCTGTTGAAGTTGGATTGTATCCGGTAAAAATCAATATGGTCATAATGAAGGACATTAATCAAAATGAAATTGAAGACATGTTTTACTTCTGCAAAGAACATAATATAGTGCTTCAATTGATTGAATTAATCGAAAGCGAAAACTGTGATGACGATAAGTTTAATGCTGAATACCACTATCCTCTAGATTCTATCGAAAAAAGATTGCTTGATATGGCTGATGATGTTAGAGAACGCAAGTTTATGCAAGGCCGTAAAAAATATTACATAAACGATGGAGAAATCGAGGTAGTCAGGCCAGTTGATAACTCCAGTTTCTGTGCAAATTGTTCTAGACTAAGGATAACACCTGACGGAAAAATAAAACCATGCCTTCTTAGAAACGATAACCTTGTTGAGTTGATTTCACATATAAGGTCTGGTGAAAGTGAAGAAGAATTAACAGAAATATTCATTAATGGAATCAACAATCGTGAACCATTTAACAAATAATCAGCATTCTTGTTTTTATAAAATTATTATGTTAATGCTTTTCAGTTTTTGTGCTGCTCCTATGCATATCAACAGCAGCTAAGTAGGTTAAATCTTTGACCTACACAATTTTTTTAAAATTTGAATGAATCCTATAAAATTTTACAGACTTAAAAAAAAAGAAAAAAGGTGTATAATAAGGTAAGCCTTATTATAACCATTTAGCTTTGGATACGTGATCAGTGAATGGAAGTGGGTCATCACTGCCCATACCAGGGACATATCCGTAGATTTCTCTAACTTTGTTGTTTACAGTACTCCATACTTTAGCTACAGGGATTTCACATGGACATACATCGGAACATTGACCACAGTTAGTACATGCGTCAACCATGTGAACCATACGTGTTAAGTGGAAGAATGGAGCAGCAGGAGTGTATCCACCAGGTACCCATTCAGGACCTTCAGCTTCGAGACAGCAGTCTTCACAGAAACATAATGGACATGCTTCACGACAGCCGTAACATTTCATACATTTGGAGAATTCATCTTCGTACATGTGGAATACGTCAATAATATCTCCAGTAGTGCCTGCGTAATCAACTTCTTTTTTAGCTTGAGATTCTTTTAACATAAAGTTGTTAATGTTTTCTCTGATTTTGATACCTTTTTCTTCAGGAGCGGTGGTTTCAATTAAACCTGCTTCAATAACTTTGTCTAATACTTCAGCACCTTTATCTGAGAAAATTTCTACGAAGGTAGCTTTACCAGCTAAATCGCCGATAACTCCCCAGTTACCTAAAGCTAAGTCAGCGTTGGAAGGGATTTTAAGGTTACATCTTTGACAGTTTTCTCTTCTTCCCATTCCTTGTTCTTCTAATTCATCAATTTTGAAACCTTTTTCTCCGTCAGCGGTTTCCATGATGAGTTTTCCTTTGGAAATTTCTTCTTTGACAACATCTTTAGGATCTAATTCGTATACATCTCTAATCATGTTCATGGTTGGAACAGGTGACATAGTTCCACCACAGTTTACACCAATCATAATGACGTTGTCTTCGATGATTTTTCCTTTTTTCATCAATTCTTTGATGGTCATTGCATCACATGGTTTACATGCAACAGCAAGTTTCATGTCTCTTGCGCCATCTAAGTATTTTGATACAAATTTAGCGATGTTTAAAGTACCGCAGTGAATGGATCCTGCAGTTTTAATTACATCAGCAGGGTCAGTAACAAGGGTTGGAACACCATCATAAATATCGTGACCTTCGGTTACACCTACAACACCGTCAACGATACCTTCTTCTAATAAGTATTTCATGATAGTAGTTACTACTCCACCGTATTCACCTTTTTCTTTGATATCTTCGATAGCAGAGTATGCGTAATACATATCGTTAATTTTTGCGCTCATTTAAATCTACTCCTCATTTATTTACCTACTTTTACGGTGGTAGTTGCCATGTTTTCAGCCTTAATTTCAGTGTCAGTACCATCTTTGTAGACTTCTCCTTTCATTGCTACTTTTTCAGGGAGTTTTTCTACTTGAATAGCACAAGCTTTTAATTCAACCATTTTAGATTTAGGGTCGAAAGAATCGGAGTTAGTTAATACATTTGCAGCACATTCTACAAAGTGCATTGGAATGTTTACAATACCTTCTCTGATATCATCAGTTACACGAGCAGGAATTGCAATTTCTCCTCTTCTTGAGAAAGCTCTTACTACTTCACCGTTGAGAATTCCTCTTGCTTCAGCATCTTTAGTGTTGATTTCGATGAAACCGGTTTTTACTTCGTTACTTAAGGTTTCACATCTTCTAGTCATTGCTGCGTGGTAGTGGAACAAGATTCTTGTAGTGGTTAATAATAATGGGTATTCGTCATCTACAGTTTCAACAGGTCCTTTGTGTTCTAATGCTTGGAAGACACCTAAACCATCTGGGTGTGCGAATTTTTCTTTGTGCATTAATGGTTGACATGGGTCGTCTTCAGAAGGACAAGGCCAGTGAAGTGCTTCAGGAGTGTCTAATCTTTCACGGTTCATACCAGCCATGATAGGAGCACATTCTCTGATTTCTTCAAAGATGTCTTCAGCAGATTCGTAGTGGAATAATGCTCTTGGTACACCCATTCTGACAGCGATTTCTTCCATGATTTTCCAATCTAACCATGCGCCTTCAGGTGGTTCTTGTGCTTTGTGTAAGCATTGTACTCTTCTTTCACCACTGGTGAAGGTACCTTCTTGTTCACCCCAACCTGCTGCAGGAAGTACTACATCAGCACATTGTGCGGTATCAGTTAAGAAACATTCTTGTACAATTAACATGTCTAAGTTTTCAAGTGCTTCTTTGGTGTGTTGTACGTCTGCATCAGAGAGAACTGGGTCTTCCCCGTGGATGTATAATACTTTTAAGTCACCAGCGTGAGCAGCGTTCATCATTTCTACTAAGGTTAAACCAGGAGTGGTTGGTAAGTTTACTTCCCATCCTTCGCCACTGTAGTAGTCGTTGAACCATGCAGTAGTTTCTG
>CAJGDA010000065.1 GCA_904501935.1 uncultured Methanobrevibacter sp.
TCGCCATCAAAAACTACCATATTACTCATTCCCATCCAATAGTTAATTTACAACCAATGTTTCTATAATCATTTTTTATTTTTTTAAATTCATCGGAGTTTTCAAAACCACCCATTTCTTTATAAACTGTAACATCTGCTTTATCATCACAAGTTATTATGTCTTTTGAAGTGAAATAACCTTTTTTATGTTTTGAAACGTATGTTTCGCAAGTAATGATTCAAACGTGACCCTTCGGATAGTTTTGATGGTTAGGTGCTGCCACACCGTTAGACCCATCATTACTACCGTTGGTCTTACATATTATTTTTTTGTAATTTCATATTTATAAATGATAGTATAAAGAGAGCATCTGAAAACTAATCACCAAGGGCAAATAGTAAAATGTATAACCCCACACTTACACACCTATCACTAACAAAAAAACATAATGATGATCCAAAAATATGAGGTAGTGTAAATATGGCTTTTTTCGATAAATTCAAAAAAACAAAAAAGGAGACCCCAGTAAATAAAACTCCGCCTAAAACATTATCAGATGTAATTGCCCAGGAAGTTACAAGAATCAAAGCAATGTCTCCTGAAGAGAAAGCAGAATATAGGAAACAACAGCAAATCAGCAAACAAGAATATGAGAAAAAACGAGAAATAGAGCATAAAATTGTTGATAATCATATTAATGGGTCTGCTCTGATAGATGAAGGACAGATTGATGAGGCAATACAATGTTTTGAGGAAAATTTGAGTTTAAAAACAAAAGCCCCGTATACTTATGACCATCTTGCTATGCTTTACCATTATAAGAAAGATTTTGAAAAAGAAAGGTATATTCTGAAGTGTTATTTGGGTCTTGATGTTGATGGTTTGAAAGCGGACAAATCTAGATTGGATTTCACTAAACGATTAGAGAATGTTGAGCAGTTTTTGAATACTGGTAAATGGAAGTTTGATTGTTTGCCGAATGACCCTAAAATCTTATATTATAGGATTAAAGAAGCTAAGACACTTATTAAAAGTGAGGAACAAGAAAAAGGAATTCAGATGCTTGAAGACATTATGAGTGATGGAACATATACTAATACGGTGTATAATACTCTTTATCAAGTTTATAAAAAGAATAAAAGGTATGATGATTGTGTTCGTGTTTGTGAGAAGGCTATTGATGTGTTGGGGTTTTTCAGTAATGATAGAAAGGAGCGGTGGAATATTAATTTAGAGAAGTCTTTGAAAGTAAAAGAAAAGGCAGGATAAGTGTTTACTTAAGTAACAGTCTTTCATCTATATTTATAATCTGTAAATCTCACACCGTCAGAACATATTCTTATTTTACTGCCTTTAGGAATTGTTGTATAAACACATTTTCCATCATAGTATAATTGAAATTCTTTATCCCCATAACCTCGTTCTATTAGTTTAGTTAATAGATAATGTAATTCGTTTATTGTTAAATCTTTTTCATTATACTTTAAAGCATAATTTAACCCATCGTTTAATAATTCTAATTCATTTATTCGTTTTTTTAACTCCTCGTTTTCTTTTGTTATTTTTAGAATTGTAGAGATAATTCAGATATGGTTTTCCTTATTTTATGGTTTTCTTCTATCAATACTGGGTCCTCTTTGGATAATTCATTTAATAATTCGCAGATTCCATTTACATCTCTGGTGTCATTTCGTTTTGAAACGTATGTTTCGCAAGTAATGATTCAAACCTTTACATAACACAAAATTTTTAATTGATTTTTACTACGAATTTTAATATTGTCCCAAAAGGAGTAAAACAAGAAATAATCTTGCTTTACTAACAAAATGAAATCAGAACTTCAAAGTTTTAACAATATCTTATTATACGCCACCCGCAAATTTAACTGATACGTCCTTTAATGACTGGAAAATGACTTCATTTTTAACAAAAATATTTCCAGGATTATTCAGAGGCAGGTTATAATTACCAATTAAAGATCCTTTAGATATTCCATTTATAAACTTAACCTTTATGCTGATGCATAAATTGTTATCTATATTTTGAATCTTGTTTACTGTTATATAGTCAATGTCCATGAAACTAGACTGAAAATTCTTCATTAACTTATCTGACATGAAATCTGATTTCATAAATTTGGATATCATTTTCATTTCATTATCAGTCGGGTTAATTCCGTTGACAGTACGAATTCTAATCCCTTCGCTGTCGTAGAAATTTCCTTTGATATGATTTGCTGAAATATCCTCATTTGTTGTCTTAAAGTTTTCAGTAATCATTTGATATCCCTGTTTGTCCTGAGTCAATATTGCATCTTTAATTGATTTTTGTATTTCGGATATTTTCTTTTCAATCATTGCCCTTTCATTACAAAGTTCCTGGAGATTTTCAATATTATGACGTTTATCTAAGCTTAATTGATCTTTTCTACTTTCGATATCGGTGGTAGTTATTTTACCGTATTTTTCATTAATATGCGAAATCTGTTTTTCTTGTTTTGAAATAGACTTATTAATATCGTCAATTTTATTTTGCAACTGTACTTTTTGCTTTTTAAGGGTAGTGATTTGATTGTTTAAATCTTCAACAGTACTTTTCTTATTGCCTGACTCCAATTTCAGTTCCTTGTTTTTCTCAATTAGATTATCAAAATCTTTCTCGAATTGTTGTTGTTTCATTTCTGAAGTAATATGTTTTTTCAGATTCATGAAAGCGAGATCCGCACCCATTTTTGCATGACCAAATGCATTGAATGCATGCTGCAGAATAGCCATTCCAACACCATCGAAATTATGTTCACGACTGGATTCAGCCAAAGTAAATACGCTGCCGACACCTGTACCTACCACAGTACCTGCAATTGTAGCAATTCCATTATATGTGGCAATTGTGGCTGTTGAAGCAAATGAACCTGCATTGATTGCGGCATTTAGCAGTAAACTATTGACTGCATAACCTGTACCAAAACTTACAAGAGCAACAGCTACATGAGCACCGGCATGCAGTGCGTCACGTGCCATCATGGACATGTGAACCTCATTTTTAACATTAATATTGGAACCGTCGGCACTGACAACATTGCAAATGCCGTCATAATTGTAAACATCCACATTCTTTTTAGTCTTATAATCCATATTTCCTGAAAAGGTGGAGTTATAAATGTTACAGTATCCCTTGTTATAAAGGGCACCGCCATATTTTGCATAGTTATTCAAAAATTTTGAAGCATAAATATTGCAGTAACCGTTATTATGAATAGCACCTGCATAATCATCTTTCACTTTATATTCAACCTTATTGCCATTAAAAAGGCAATGATTAATATTCAGAGCACCGTCATTTATAATTGCTGTGTTAAAACCTGAGACATTGAAGTTATTCAATTCAACGGAAGCAATCTTTCCTACTTTTAAGAAATGAACCTCATTTCCCAATTCGGGATTTTTAACTCCGATGGAAGCGCCGTTTCCATTGATAATTACATTTCCATAATTCACATCAAAAAGTGTTTCGTCACGATGGAATATAGAATTGTATACTTTAGGATTGAAATTCATTTTAATGATATCAAATGCACCCTCTTTGGAATTAACTATGTCACGGACATTCATCAAATCTGTGACGGATGCAATATTGAATTCACCGATAACCGTATCAGCGGTGCTTCTTTTTAAAACCAAAGCATCATCTTTCTTTTCAATAACAGGATTGACGCCAACTAGTTTAACGACACTACTTCCTACAACACGAATGTCCTCATTACGTTTTAATAAATAAGGTGTCGCTTTATTGTTTTCAAAGCTTCCCCCTACAATTTGTAATAAAGGACCAGTAGAATAGATTGCACCTCCAAATCTTGCAATATTACCTTTAAAGGTACAGTTCAAACAGTTCATAATGCCTGCGTTATAAAGGGCACCACCAAAGCTGGCTCTGATCGTATGAGTATAGATATTACTGTCAAAAGTAATGTCATTAAATTTACCCATTCCAAAGCTTCTGATTGCTGAATTAAAATGTTTAAATGTAACATTATTGATGGATAAAGACCCATAGCGTGAACAGAAACCGAAATGATAATCGTCTCCAGAGTCAATACCTTTTGTACTGATGGTTGATCCATTACCGTTGATGGTAACCGGAGTAACACCTGCTTCAAAACAGAAATAATGTCTGTCAGCCAAACCGCCCTGTTGATTGTGATAATCTTTTGCAGCCACAGACTCCAGATATTCCTTATTGAGACTATAGTTGCCTTTCTTTAAATTAATCACTACGCTGGTATAATTATTGTAACCGTTTATATATTTTAAAGCATTGACCAGCTCACCGGTATTGGTGCAGTTAAATACTCCCACATTGGCCTTTGTATTATACCATGTGCTTAAAGGTTTGAATGAAACGCAGGACTCACCTTCATAGTAACCTTTAGGAAGGGTTGGGTTGGAAGTGTAAAAATTAACATTACTGCCTTCAAAAGCGCAAATTGTGTCAGTGTCAGTTTTAAAATCACAATTCACAAAATATGTACGTGAATCTTTATTTGCATATAAAACACCTGCATCATCACGGGAAATCATGTGTGTTGTAGGCTTATTGCCCTTGAAAACACAGTTGACAAAAAAGGCTGTATTGAAATTGTCAATTACTGCAGCATTATAAATCTTATGTTCACCTACACGGGTTTGAGCAACATTATCGCTGAAAACTGTAGAATTGGATAAAATTTTTCCAAAATTCTTATAAACCTGAGCAAAATTGCTAATAGTCACGTTATTCAATTGAAGATTTGCATTTTTAGAAACCATGGCAAAAATATCTCTGTTATTGAAGAAGCTATTATATGGATAGGCCTTATTTACAATACTTGCACCATTACCGTTAATGATAAGATTACCATAATGTACATTAACCAAATAACTGTAATCGGAATCTTTCCAGGTAACATCATTTACAATATACATCTTTTTGCGAAGATTGATATTGAAAAGATCAGCTTTAACAGTATTTTCAGATATGCCCTTAAACGCTTTAACAAGGGCAGGTGCATCTTCAACAGTGATATTATACATGATGATATTAGTGTTGGTGGCAAAATCGATAACACGATAATAATTATTTCCCAAATCACTGCGGAATTTTCCATCTCCAATATGGACAAAGACTTCATTTGCTATTGGTTTTAAATTGCCGTAACTGGTAAAGCTGTCTGCCGGAGTAATGGTTCTTTTGGAAACTTTAATTGAATCCTTATAAATTACATTGCCTGAAGATATTATCTCCACATCATATTTTCCAGGAGCCAAATCAAGCTTGAAGGAAGCGACGCCATCTTTAACAATGCCTGTGAATGTTCTGTTTCCTACAACAAATTCAACAAGAGTGCCATCGGATAAGCTGCTGCCGTCACTGTTATGCAAATGAAGAGCATATACATCATTAACATAATATTGGGTGGTTCTCTGAACAACTGAAATTTTATTCAATGAAGATTCGCCGGTAACGGTATTTACAGATTTGACAGTGTAATTTCCAGGTTTCAAATCAATATTCAACTTTGAAACACCATTTTCTAAAACTGTACCATTGCATTCAAAACCATTAACAATGAATTTCACAGCAGTACCGTTGCCTAAAAGATTACCGTTGGCATCTTTAAATTTCGCAACAAACGGAGTTGAATCACCATAATTTTTAACAAGGTCAAAACCTACAACGCTTGTGTCAGCGACATTAATGCCTGCTATGAATTTCTGACCATATTCACTAATGGTAATTGAATGTTTACCATTTTCATAAGGAATATATTTGATTATAATATTTGATCCTTCAACAGTTTTATTTACAAATTTTCCGTTCTTACTTGAAGAGAGAACTATCTTATCCAAATGGTAATTACTGTTATCTAAATTCAAAGGATGACTGATTTTTATTGTAACTGGCATATCTACAAAGGTGGATTGAGGGACTGAAATGCCTAAACTGGCAGGTTTTGAGTCAACATGTTTTTCATTAGATTTGAAAGTATGATACTCATATAACTGACCTCCATCATTATTACCGTTATTTCCATTTAAACCCCACCAGTTACCTGCGATAGAAGTATACTTCCCGCAATTGAATACACTTTGGCCTTGGTCACTGGCACTGTTGGCATGGAAAATATTATTGGTTAAACTTAAGCTTGCACTTTTAGAATCAGTGTAGATGGCACCGCCTCTTTTTGTTGCAACATTGGATGAAAAGACACAATTGGAGAAATTCACGTTGCAGGCATTATTTATATATACTGCACCTCCATCACCATCAGCCCTGTTATTGGAAAATATGATATTTTTAACATTTTCGTTCAGCTTGGAAGCATAAACTGCACCACCATAAGACTTTTTAGCAACATTGCCTATGAAATAAGAAGTTTTTCCTGAGTTAAATGTAATGGTATTGTCACAATAAATTGCACCACCTCTATTTTCAGCCCAATTATTTGAAAAAACAACATTTTCTAAATTAAGAGGACCTTTGGAATATATAGCTCCACCGTAACGTTTTGCAATGCCCCCATTTGCATAATTACCTTTAAAAGTTGAATTAGTTAAAGTAATGATTGTGGATTTGGAATCAGAATAAATTGCACCGCCATCACCAGCATTTGCATAATTATTATTAAGGTTACATGACATAATATTAAAATCACATTTTTTGTTTACATAAATGGAACCTCCATCATTATTTGCATGATTGCCTATAAATGTACATCCTACAATGTCTGACCTTACATAATCCGTATAAATGGCACCACCGGAATCCTTGGAAAAATTATCCTTAAAAATATTGCCCGGATCCAATAAACACTCTTTGCATCTCACAGCACCTCCATAGGCACTGACAGTCTTCATGGCATCAGCCTTGTTGTTTATGAAAGTCGTATTACTCAAATATGCATAACCGGAAAAAATTGCTCCACCATTACCATATGCAATATTATCCTTAAATGTTGAATCAGAAGAGTATACAGCATTTTTAGAACAAACTGCTCCTCCACGCTCAGTAGAAGAACTTGAAAAAGGATTGAATGAATTTTTACCTGCACTGTTTCCTATAAAAGTACAACCTGAAAGAATTATATCTTTATTAGAATAAACAGCACCTCCATAATCATCAGCATGATTATTTAAAAAGGTTGAATTTGAAATTCGAAGAGGGAAATTTCCATTATTTGAAATGGCACCGCCGCTATCACTGGTAAAACCATTTATGAAAGTACAATTAAGAATACTTAAATGGGAATTTCCTGAACATTTAATGAAGCCGGATTTTATATTTTTAAAAACAATATTCTCTAAATTTACGTTTGCGTCTTTAATATTTATCATTCTTGAGTCTTTTTGATTATTACCGTCTATTGTATTTCCTTTACCGTTTATTGTTAAATCTTTATGGATTTCAACACAAGTTGGTCCATGGGACGTATAATTATCCTTGAGGACAACACATGTTCCATCCGCTACATTATCAACTTCCTTTTGAAGATCCTTAAAATCACAACTGGATCTGCTTTCCGCACTAACAGCTGATAATGATAATAAAAGTATTAATATTGAAAATATCAGAATTACTTTTCCATAATTATTTTTAAAAATCATTATTAATCCACCTCCTTTATGACTAATCTATTAGAATATGATTTTTTTGTTCAATAACTATCGGCACAACATCATTTTGATGCGACCCTTCAAATCACACCAAAGCAATGAATATATGATAAGCCATATAAAAATAATTCTTTTCAGAATTATTGAAATTATATCGTTAAATATTTTTATACAAGCTCTTATTACTTATTTTAATGTAAAAGCTTATAAATCTTCCCGAATGTAAGTGATTACTTACATTTTCTAAAATTAAACAAATTGGCAAAAATTTAAAACTGATTTATGAAAAAAAACATGTGAATTTCTGGATTAAAACATGCAAAAAAATAATTTAATACTTCTCATATATCATTAAATGAAAAATAGTTAATAAAATATTAAAAATTAGTGGGGTTAAGTTTTTTCTAAATCAAAAAAAAAGATATCCTAAACTACTCTTCCAATAGGATTATGTTCTTAGGGTCTACTTTCAAATACTCCGGTATCACAAATTCATGGTCACGAATCTGCTTGTCATATTTCCACCATAAGCCATTTGCCAAGGTTATTTCCCATTCAAAAGGCATCTCTAATTTTGTTGCATTTTCAGTATCCAACACATTTACATCATCCTTTTTGGCAGGAACAAAGTCATGCGCTCTTATTCCGATATGTGTGATGTTTGGTGATATCCTTTCAGATACTTCAAAAGTAACACCCCAATCCATGGATTTGAGATGATAATCATCAATGATTTCAATTTTGGAAATATTTTTACAACCTGTAAGTCTTGCTACTTGAACTCTTTTTGGGTTTTCAAATAATTCATAAGTATCCCCTTTTGCAATAATTTTGCCTTTATCCAAAATAATCAGTTCATCGCAAAACTGGAATGCTTCATCACGGTTATGAGTAACCAAAACAGAAAATCCATCAAAATCCTTAAGTGAATTGACAAGTTCAATACGCAATTGCTCTTTTAAAAAAGTATCCATAGCACTAAACGGTTCATCCAACAATATGACATCAGGCCCATAAGCCAATATACGGGCTAAAGCCACCCTTTGCTGCTGACCACCTGACAATTGTCTGGGATATCTTTTTTCAAGACCTTCCAAATGAAAACGCTTGATCATTTCAGATACTGTTTTTTCATCA
>CAJGDA010000066.1 GCA_904501935.1 uncultured Methanobrevibacter sp.
CAGCCACAACTTCAGATACTTTTTTAACCATTTCTCTTTTCTTTTCAATTGTTATTCCATCATTTCCAGCGATTGTAATTACAGGCATTTTATCACCAATTAAAATATATTAAGTATTGGGTATAAATAGATTATTAAAAGGATTTGATAAAATGCTCGGTGAAGAAGAACTTGTTAAGCTGTTTCCAGATTTTGCCGATTTGGTGCAGCCTTCAGGAATTGATTTGGAGTTAGATAAAGTTTACATTCAGAAGGGTGAAGGTTCACTGATTGACAACGATAAGAACCTGCCTGAAATCGAAGAGCTTGAAGGTGAGGTATATACCCTAAAGCCGCATACCGCATATCTTGCAAGCATCAAAAGGAAAGTCAAAATCCCTAAGGGATACACAATGCTTTACCTTCCAAGATCCACCCTTTTGAGGTCATTCGTATCTGTCCAGACTGCAGTCGGAGACCCTGGATTTTATGGAACATTGATGTTTTTGATTTGCAATCATGGGGACTTCGAATACAGGATAAAGTCAGGAGACAGGATTGCCCAGGCAGTAGTCTTTCCGGTTGAAGGTTCAGGCGAGTACAGCGGGTCATATCAGGAGGCGGAAGAGTGAACGTAGCCGACAAGTTAGTTGAAATTCTTGAGGAAGAAGGAATCGAAAATGTCTTCGGAATTCCTGGCGAGCAGATAATGCCGTTTTACAAGGCGCTTTCCAATTCAAACATAAACCATATCCTGACAAGACATGAGCAGGCGGCGGCCCATGCGGCCGATGGCTATGCAAGGGCAAGCGGTAAAATTGGGGTCTGCATTGCAACAGCCTCCCCTGGAGCTTTGAACTTTACTATGGCGGTTGCAACCGCATTCAAGGACAATGTTCCGATTCTGGTTTTGACCGGCGACAACGAATTGAAGTATAGGGGCACAGACTATTTCCAGACAACCCCTCAAGTCGAGATTCTTAAAAACATTACACGGGCATCATACAATCCACTGAATGGAACAGAAGCCACATACATGCTGAGGGCAGCGCTTTATGAGCTCAAGACAATTCCAAAAGGTCCGATTCACATCAATCTCTCAAAGGATGTGCTTTTGACTGAGGACTTTGAGGACTTCAAGCTATGCTATCTTTGTGAGGATGATTTGTCAAACATCTCCAAAGCCCAGGATTTAATCAGCAATTCCCAAAAGCCATTGCTTGTCTTGGGTGCAGGTGCAATTTCGCAAAGTGGCGAAATTCAAAGGATTGCAGACGAGTATCAAATTCCGGTAACTACAACATTCCACGGAAAGGGAATCATATCAGAGCATGATAATCTGAATCTGGGCCTTGTGGGAATACGATCAACACCCCGTGCAAAATATGCTTTTGAATATTCAGACTGCATAATTGCCCTTGGCGTAAAGGCAAGCGAAAGAACATTTCAAGAGGTTCCAAAAAACCTGATTCACGTAAACATCAACAAGGATGTTTTGATTGGGGACTATCCGATTCACGGCAAGGTTGAAGATTTCCTTAATGAAATAGAATTCGAGAAAGTTAGTTGGATGGATGAAATTTTAGAAATTGACAACACCGTGGAAATCGAAGGTCTTGATGATGACCTGAAGCCGCAGGCGGCAATCAAAAGAATATTGGAAAAATACCAGGATAACATTATAGTCTCAGATGCGGGAAGCCACACTACATGGACCACACTTTTGAAAAGGTCCCTAAAGCCAAGGCAATTGCTTTTTTCAGGGGCAATGGCACCTATGGGTTATGGCCTTCCGGCTTCAATAGGTGCGGGAATTGCAACAGATGAAAAAATCATACTCATCAATGGTGACGGCGATTTTCAGATGAACCTTCAGGAGCTTGCAACCCTAAAGGGCAATGATTTGGATATTTTAGTGTTCATTTTGAACAATTCCGAGTTTTCAATAATCAGGCAATGGGAAGAGGATTTCTATGATATGGATCCATATCAGGTCTATCTCAACAACCCTGATTTTGTAAAGCTGGCGGCAAGCTATGGAATCGATGCGGTGAGGGTCGATAACCTGAGCGATTTGGAATTGCTTTTGGACAAGAATCTTGAAGGCCCGCTTGTAGTTGAGGTCATTGTGGAGAGTGAAAACATTCCCCTTCCGAATCCTAAATGAATTCCTCAACAAACCTTTTAATAACTTCGCCTATTTCAACCTTATCATATAGGGGGGCGAAGTAAAATTCATCATTTTCTTCATAGATTATTCCGACGGGCTTAATTTCCAGAGATGAAATTTGATTGTTCATTTGTATTTCTTCCTTTTTAAAGACGAATGTAAATCCACAGATTGTTTGAAATTCATATTTTATTATTTCTTTAATGTTAAGGAAGTCATAAACGAAATTTTTCAATGGCTTATCCATTTCTAACACCCCTTATCAGTTCACGAACTTCTTTTTGCATAATCAATCTTATGGCTGGTGGAATCATCTTTAAAATGCTTATTTCAATTTCATTTGTTCCATGAGCATCAAGCACTGACCCGTTAAAGGAAGGCTCGGCACTTAACCGTGCATTTTTATGGGCTCTATTTACAATAGCAAGCAATCCCCAAATGTATCCTATGTATTTTCCCGTATCGGCATATGAATCGAGGCCAAAAATAAGATGGTTGTCAAGCTTTTGAATTTTGATGCATCTGGTGAATGATTTCAGGAAAATCTTGAAGTCTTCAAAACAAGGTTTGGCCAATTCAAAAATTTCCTTCATGTTTCTGCCTTCACTTTCATCCTCCTCATCCTCTTCTTCTTCGTCTTCCTTTTCATCTTCTTTTTTGCTGTCGGATGAGGGAAATTCAAGTGAGTAAACTTTAATCTTTTTTAAAATAAGTATTTTTAAACATCCTTCCAGTTTGCTTCCTTTCTTATCGTATATCAAAGCTATCTTAACTCCGATATAAAGCAAAATAATAATGAATAAGATGATTATTAGAATAATCATCAATAGGATGTTTAACATTTTTGTTCCTATTCGTCGTCTTCAATTTCTACTTTTGTGGTGAATTCAGGTTCGATGTATTCTGATTCATCGTAGTCATCATCGGATTGGGATCCCATATAGTTTTTCACCAAATCGCTTACGATTAGACCTAAATCGGATAATGCTTTGTTTGTTTCATTTCCTTTGCTTAAGTCAAGCACGCGAACCCCTTCGGAAGTGTTTCCTCTTTTAGGAATGAGCACCATTGATATTGGTTCTATTCCGGCACCTGCGCCTGCAGCGTTACCTTCTTCTTTACCGAGCAGGTTTTCTCCCACTCCAAATCCAACACCTATCTTTATTACAGGGATTAATATTTTATCTTCGGTTTCGATTGGTGTTCCAATTACATTTTCTACATTAATGAGTTTACGCAATTCCTCAACAGTTGTTCTAATATTTTCTGACATGGTTTCACATCCTATAGTTATAATATCTTTGTTGTTAATGTTTAAAATATTTTTACTATTCAATTTCACTCCAAATAGTAATACTTTTTTAAAAATTTAGACATATGTTTCAAGTGTAACTTTTTTCTTATAACTTATTAGGATGCTATATAAAGAGGTCCGTTTCAAGTGTAAACTATTTTGTTCTAACTTATAAGTAACATATTTTAGACATGTATTTCAAGTGTAACTTAAAACTTATAACTTTTTGATGCAAAATATATGCTACTTATAACTTATACTTCAAAATTCAAATGTAAAAAAAAGATTGCTTATAAGTTATAATCAAGTCAAATTCAAAAAAAGAAAAGTTGACAGAATCATAAGTATGATTCTGCAATGGATGCCACACCGGCACCTGCTTCGTCGATAACTCCTAAACCTTTCAAGGTCATACCGATAGCTGCGAAAGTTTGAGTCAATTCTTTGTAGGAAATGTTTCCCATGTGTCCGATTCTGAAAATATTTCCTTTCAAGTGGTCTTGTCCACCAGCTAACTCAACGCCATATTTGTCACGGGTAGTTCCTCTGAACTGGTCGTCGGTAATTCCTTCAGGCATTTTTACGGCAGTTACGGTTGCAGATGATACGGCTTCGTCTGCGAATAATTCTAAACCTAATGCTTTGACAGCTTCTACACTGGCTTTAGCAGCTTTGTGGTGGCGTGCAACTCTGTTGTCAAGTCCTTCTTCCATAACTATTTTCAAAGCTTCGTTCATTGCGTAAGTCAATGATACGGAAGGAGTGTATGGGGTTTGAGGAGGTACTTTAGAACCGCTTTTTCTTGCTGCTTTCAAGTCCAGATAGTAAGTGTTGGTTTCTACCTTTTCAACTGCAGCCCATGCATCGTCGCTTAAGGTAATTGCAGCCATTCCAGGCGGTGCAGCCAAACATTTTTGGGATCCGGTAAGACAGACGTCAATTCCGAATTTTTCCACATTCACTTCATCCCCTCCAAGGGAAGATACGGTATCTACGATGTATAATGCATCATAATTTTTCATTACTTTACCGATTTCTTCAATAGGTGCAGCTACACCGGTAGAAGTTTCATTGTGGATAACACTAACTGCTTTAATGTCTTCATCAGCTTCCAAAGCTTCTTCGATAGCTTCAGGTGTTACGGCAGTTCCCCACTCAACTGCCAATTCTTTAGCGTCAATTCCGTGAGTTTGAGCTATTTTCATGAAACGTTCACCGAATTTTCCACCTACGACATTTAACATTTTTTCTCCAGGTGCTACAGTGTTTGCAATACCTGCTTCCATAGCAGCAGTTCCAGATCCAGTTAATAAATAAGAGTCATTTGGGGTTTGGAAAACTTTACTCATTAATTCAGTAGTTTCAGTTAAAATTTCTCCATATTTTGCGCCCCTGTGGTTAACAACAGCTTTTGACATTGCATTAAGTACTCTAGGATGCACTGTTGTCGGTCCGGGAAGCATTAATAAAATATCGTTCATTACATTCCTCCAATATATAAAGATTAGCTTTACATCAAGCTATTATTTATTTTTAATTTTAATAGTTATTAAATATTTTCAATCATGTAATTTCATTCAATTATATGGAAAATCCATAATACATTTTATAGCATTGTTTAAATTAAAAGTAAGTTTTTTAAACAATTATTTGCATATATGGTAGTGTATGCAATTTAATGGAGAAGAACTCACTTTTAAAAGGATTTTCACTTTTGTTTTTGGATTGTTCGTGATGTCATTCGGCGTTTCATTTTCGATTGCCTCAACGCTTGGAACAACTCCAATCAGTTCCATGGCCTATGCATTGGCATTGGTCACAAATCTAAGCGTTGGAACTACTACCTTTTTATTCAATGCAGCATTGATAGCAATTCAGTTTCTGATTTTGCGCTCACAATTCAACAAAAAAAGATTGCTTCAGCTAATCAACTGTGTGGTATTCAGTTACTTTATAGATATGGCGATGTATTTTGTATCATACATTCCATTTGACGGATCTGCATTGATGTGTTTTGCATATCTAGTTTTAAGCATTTTCCTAATCGCTTTGGGAATATTCATTTACCTGCCTTCAAACATAGCTCCTCTTCCAGGCGAAGGATGCGTTGAAGCGATAGCCATTGTAACAGGATGGAGATTTTCATCAGTTAAAATAGGATTCGATGCCACCGTAGTTGCATTGGCTCTGATAATATGTTGGCTTTGGTATACAAATGTATTTGGTGCGGTATACATAGGTACGGTGATTTCAGCTTTCTTTGTTGGATATACTTTAAGGCAACTTTCAAACCTCTATAGGCATATCACCGGCAGGGAAATTAATGTTGTGCATAAATGATTCCATATTTAACAATAAATTATTTAATTTATTAAAAGATAAATTAATATAGTGAGGTTTAAATATGGAATTTGGACTTTGGGAAAAATATTATGAGGAGATTCTTGAGGATTTTGGATTTTCAAGAAGCGGTGATGAGGAATCCGCAAGGCTATTGGATGAAATACTGTCCGTTGAGGGCTGCTTTACATTAGAGGAATTAAGGGAACTTGTAAGCTTTTCAGATAAGTTCATTGTTTTCGGCGCAGGCCCATCTATCAAAGAGCATATCAAGATGCTAAAAGAGGAGTATGACCTTAAGGATTATGTTTTGCTTCCGGCTGATGGTGCAACAACCGCATTGATTGAAGAGAGAATAATTCCGGATGTCATCGCTACCGATTTGGATGGAAACCTTGATGACATATTCCTGGCCAATTTGAGAGGAGCCAATGTAGTCATTCATGCTCATGCAGACAATATAGATAAGATTGCATCCTTGACTCCATTTTTCGACAATATATTGGGAACTACACAATCACAACCTATCGGAAACCTCTACAACTTCGGTGGATTTACAGACGGTGACAGAGCCGTATATTTGGCTGTTGCCCTTGGAGCATCCGAAATTACATTGGCGGGAATGGACTTTGGAAATATCGTAACCCAATATTCAAGGCCTAATTTGACCACAAAAACCGCAGAGGCTGATGACTTCAAAAAGAAAAAGTTAAGATATGCGGAAATGTTAATTGACTGGATTAAAGAAAACGAACCTGTCGAAATAATTAATTTGATTAATAATAAATAATAGTTTGTACAATATGATAACATGGGAATTGAAGATATTTTAATGCATGATGAAAGTCTTTTTCAAGATATAAACGCTTTTGATCCGGATTATGTGCCTCCAAATTACAATTTCAGAGACACACAAATGGAAGCGATGGCAATGTCAATAAGGCCTGCAATGAGGGGAGGTCAGCCATCCAATGCGATTGTTTTAGGATCTCCTGCAACAGGAAAAACAACTGCCATTAGAAAAGTGTTTGAACTTGTTGAAAAAAATACGGAAAAGGTTGTTTGCGTTTACATCAACTGTCAACTGCATACTACACGTTTTGGAATATTTTCACAGATTTACAAAAAGATGTTTGGACATATCCCGCCAGAGACAGGCGTTCCGTTTTCCAGAATCTATGACCAAATCATGCAGGATCTTCAAAGAAAAAGCAAATCCCTGATTATCGCATTTGATGATGTCAACTATCTGTTCCAGTCCAAAAATGCCAACAAGATTTTTTATGATGTATTGAGAGCATATGAAGAGTATCCTGGTGTCAGGACAGCTATTTTTGCAATCCTTTCCGATTTGGAATTCAAATATGCTTTTGATAAGAACGTAAATACAGTATTTATTCCTCAGGAAATTAATTTCCCGCTTTACACATACTCTGAAATTGAAAATATCTTAAGGGATAGGGTGAAGGCAGGATTTTTCCCAAATGTATTGCCTGATGATATCTTGGAGCAAATAGCAATGTTTACTGAAGAGAACGGCGATTTGAGAGTTGGAATCAACCTTTTAAAATCATGCGGTAATATTGCAGAAGCTTCAGCAAGCCGTGAAATCACACAGGAACACTTCGACAAGGCAATCGATTCGCTGGTTTCAATCAATGTCAGGGAAACATTGAATTCCCTGAATGATGCGGAAAGGGATTTATTAAAAATGATAGTTGATTGGGATGATGTCTGTAGGGCTGGTGAATTGGCTGAAATGTATAAGGAAAAAACCGGTTCTAGCTATGCTTCTTTTAACAGAACATTGGATAAGTTGGAATTTGTAAGGCTTATTGATACTAAATATACAGGAAAAGGGGTTAGGGGAAATTCCAGAGAAATTATATTGCGTTTTAACCCCGAAGATTACATAATCTAGTTTTTCCTGTAAGGAGTTGAATTCTGAACATTAGATTGATTGCATGGTAAGCCGCAATCTAATGGGTAGCAGCTAAGGGTTTGGTATTGTAAAATAAATCAAATCCACTAGATAATGTATGGATTTTGAGCAGCTACAACAGAAATAACAGATAAAAGTAATACTGCCACGACTGCAAGCATTACCATGCAAGATTGAACGTCAATGCCACTGTACATAATTTCGTCTTTAATACTACTTTTTTTTCTTAAATCTACTTGAATTGTGGTGTCATTATTTCCGAACATGTTAATCACTATTTTTAAATTGTTGAAAGACCATATATAAAAAAAGAGCAAGAGAGCATTTGAAAAGTAATATTTTTGAGGAAAATTCATGAAAAAGTTCGAGTATTTTGAAGCAACAGCAGACATTGGATTTAAGGCTTATGGTGAAGACCTAAATGAAGCTTTTGAAAATGCTGGGCTAGCTATTTTTAATATAATTTCAAATACTGATGATATAACTCCATCAAACATGATATCATTTGAGATAACTTCAGAAGATGATGTATCTCTTTTATATGACTATTTGGAGGAGCTTCTGTTTTACCATGAAGTCGAATTCATGCTATTCAGTGAATTTCATGTAGAAATTGATGATAATCTCAATTTGAAAGCAACGATTAAGGGGGAAGCTATCGATTGGGATAAGCATGAGCGAAAGACTGAAATAAAGGCAATAACCTTTCATAAAATGGATGTCAAAAAGACAGATTCTGTTGAACTTCGTGCTATCGTTGACTTATAATTATATAATATATATAATATTGTGAACATACCTATAATTATGAAAAGAACTAGGATAGTATCAAGAAACTTTGAAGTGATATTTGGTATAATTGGTTCAATTATAGGGATATTGTCAGGTTCCTTTTTGATATTTCTCGAAAGCTTTGGAAAAGCACACACCCC
>CAJGDA010000067.1 GCA_904501935.1 uncultured Methanobrevibacter sp.
AACATATTTATTTAAGACGGCCAGGATTATCTCATCCTTGTCATCGAAATAGTAATATATCGTGCCCGGACTGAGATTAGATTGCTTGCTAATGTCTGAAACTGACGTATTATTCAGTCCTTTTTCAAGCAATACCTTAAAAGTGGATTCCATAATCTTTTCTGTAGTGTCCATGAGAAAACCCTAATTAATTATAAAATAATATTTCTAAATCCTATTATAAGTTAATTTTGCAAAACATAATCCTTAAAGAAATGTTTTTTTATTTTATCTAATGGGATATCCACTGCATGAAAACTATCCCTTTTTTGTTAACATTGCCGTTAATGCAATGTAAGCACCACTAAAATACAGATAAGAATTTTTCATTTGATTTAATTGATGCTGAAATTAATTATCCGATTGGTAGAATTTCAGCAGGAATGCAAATCATTTAATGTACTCACCAATCAGCCTTATCACTTCTGTTTTCTTTTCCAAATATGAAATATGTCCTGCACCTTGCATAATGAGCATAATCAAATAATAACGTTACTGTCTAAAAGAATTGTACGAACATGGCTGAACCGATAATAGGATGCTCGAAACCCATATAATTGCCTATTACTGTAATTATAGAAAAGATCGCCAATAGGAAAATCCAATTTAAAATGCCCGGAACAGAAACCATCTGGAATCATCATTCGCTTCGTCCATCCTCAACACCCTCTTCATTGGATTGAGAATTCCTTCCTATTATAGGTTCAAGTTTATAGTAGAGTTTTTCAGTCAATGGAAGCGCCAAAAACATCACGATATATACTCCAACTGAAAATGAAAGCAGATTACTGAATCCTGCAAATGCTTCAATCTGAGTTTGCAAGGTAGGAAATGCCGCAAGTGTAGGTCCGAGTGCAGCAGCATTCATACTTGCGCTGCCGACACCACTGGCCATTGCAAATGCAAATGGATGCAACGGCAACAATGAAGTGCTCAAACTGGCCAGGAAGCTGATGAATACAGTACCTATTATTGTCCCTATGATAAACAATGCGAAAATGCCTCTTGCCTCCGGAGAGTTAAAACCGTATTTGTCAACGACGACACCGACTTCAGGTTCACGTCCGATGGAGTTTGTCATTCCTATGGATTCCCTTTTAAAACCCAAAAGCAAAGCTGCAGGAAGCGCAATTAGAATTGTTGCCAAATGCCCCAATTCCTGTAGCATTAATGCAGGCCCCATTTCAAAAATCAAATGAATGGACTGGCCACTGGATACTGCTAGCTTAGCTATTAGAATACCAATGAAAAGCATCATGGCCCCCTCTGCAATACGTGCCTGCCTTCTTTGAATCCAACTGATAGGCTTTGCCAAATAACATACCAAACCCAAAACCATTGAATAAAGAAGAGGCATTATTGAAACTTCAACACCTTCCAAAATTTCAATTTGAATAGGACCTATTGATTCAGCGATTATCACTAAAAAAAGTATTGTAATATGTAACCGATAATCCTTCCACGGATTTTTCTTTAAGATACGCTTATCCGTTTTACTACGATAAATATGTTGCACTGATGTCGTGTCTTCATTCTTCTTAGAAATAATACCCACTCCCACCCGACATAAATTTATGTCAATTACTCTATAATCTTTTAAAACTACTATATAAATTGCTATGATTTGATTGCAAAAATTTCCTTAATTGTGAATAAAAATTTAATTTAAGTTCACATAATAGGAATAAAGTATAGCGAAATCCTTTAAAAACAGCATTATTTCATGATGTAATATTTATTAAACAAACAACTATTTTTCACTTTAAATTTAATAGAAAAATAAACATTTTCAATAAATTTGGATAAATTTTTACTTTTTATAGCAATTGCGCTAAGTGTTAAAAATCTACCTAAAATATAAATTAAAAATAGATAATGATGGAGAATGCCTCCATCTTTACACAAGGACAATACACGATTAACTTTACACTAAATTAATATAGAACAAATTAGTTAGTGGTATAGCAACAATTGTTTTTGAAATACTCCTAGTTATCATAATGCATTATGTCGGCGAGAAAACCAATTGGTTTGGAGAAATTCCGGAAAACGCCCAAAATATATGATTATTCAATTTTGAATAATCCCTTTTCTTTTTTTATGATATATACACACAATGGCAAATAAGACATTGCTTAATTTCATTTACCAAAATTTTTCATCCAAATTTTTCACAAAACTTTTAGAAATAGATAAATTTAGGATAATGGCAGAAGTATTAAAAATAACGTAATATTATCACTTTTCAGTTAATGAATCATGCCCATCATCCCAACCAATCTGAAATTTGATTTCCTGATATTACATACCGACTGTGTGATGTCAAAATAGATTTTAAGCTGACGATTTAATATTGTTCAAAGTTTGATAATTCCTATACATTATTTCAAGAAAAATCAGAAAAAGCATAAATGTAAAAAAATATTTACAATGAAGTATAAAATATTATTCATTGTGATATTATGGAATTAACTAACTATCTTATTCAGATACTTGTATCAATTGGGATATTCCTCATTCTATGTTTTCAGGCCGAATATTTTAAAAAAATGATACGAAGGTATATACATAAAGTAATGGACCCACATGAATATTTCCCTAAAGAAGAGATCTTGGCATTCAGGCAGGCCCATTACCTGATTTTAATATTGTTCATATACATCACCATCATAAACTTCTGCTTTGGGAAATATTTTGAAATCAGCAGAGGCATGTTTATATTTAATTCCATGGCCGATATCATCATCTCATTAATTATTATAATGGTCTTTTACAGATGCAGAACCAAAAGCAGGATATTGAGCTTAATGCTAATGCCGCTGCCATCCATAGCTTCACTTGTGTTTGGAGGAACACAGCTTGGATTTTGGAATTTCCTTCGCATTCCCGCATTACTATATGTAGTGGTTATCTCATATCATAAATTTTTAGATTTTTCTGAGAAAAATGAAGTGGGAAAGATGATTTTGCTCTTGTTAAGTATTATTTTCTTCTGTCTTATCCTGACAATAATTTTTGAAAATCAAAACCCAATGAATTCCTTAGCTATGGTTACAAATGCAATTACAAGTAACGGCTATGCCGTTCCAACTGATTCCACCGGAGGCGTATTGACCAGTACATTTCTGGCATGGACAGGATATGTCCTTTCAGGAGTGGGAACAGCTACATTGGCTGCAGGAATTATTCATAGACAATCCAAAATGAAATTAAAAAAATTAGAGGATAAGCTTGATAATATGGAAAAGCTGCTTATTCAATACCAAGAGGAAAATGAAAAACGTGAGCATTAATGAGCCCAAGCCTTTTTCATTGAACAGCAACCCGGACAAGTTGGAATAACTTAATGCCTCATTAAATAAAAATGAGAAAAAGATTATCCTCCTTTTCCTCATTCATTGAAAAATCGACAATTGAATCTGATTCAATGGTATCTTTCAATCTTAAACTTTTTTCAACATCCATTGCTAATGCATCACAATCAGCTTTAATAGCATCCAAATGCATTAGAATTCTTTCTTTTTCCTGATTTTAAGGGGCGGAATAGACTATAGCAATCTTAAAATTAAGCACAAAACAATGATGGCATTGCTCTACAAAAAATCAAAATGATTGAAAGATGATGAGAAAACTCCTGAAGTAGAAGCAATGATTGAAACATATGGGGAAAAGTAGATTTCATAGATTTCAACCACTTTAACTCCCATAATCAATGAAATTCGAAAAAAACCATAAATAATCTTTGTTGACAGTCAATGAAACTGGTTCATTGACTTCCTTTGCAACATTTAATCAAGTATTACTTCTACAATATGCTTGAATGCCTCTTTTGACTCCGGAACCATTGGATAAAGAGGATACACATGAGTCATTTCTTCACCAATATTCACTTCAACATCAATTCCATTATTATTTAGCTTGTTGAAAAATTTGATGATGTCTGGATAGAATATTTCATGTGTTCCCACAAATATTGTAGTTCGTGGAAGCTTTTTAATATCTCCGAACAATGGACTGACCTTATAATCCTTTGAATCCAAGTCTCCTGCCCAAGCTTCACCCATTTCACGCAAGCCATCCACTCCAAGCATAGGATCAAGTTCCTCATATTCTTCATAATCTCCGGACATTGACACATCAACCCATGGAGATATTAGAATCAAATGTTTAGGTTGTGTCAAATCATTTTCGCCCAAATATTCACAAAATGAAGCGGATAATCCTCCTCCAGCTGAATCTCCCATTATTATAACTGGTTTGTTGAATTTCAATATCAAGCCATATAGGTTTTCAACAATATTATAAGTCTCTTCATAAGTGTGGTTAGGCGCAAGAGGATATATTGGAGCAAAAACAGTTGCATTAACTTTTTTTGCAAGTTTATCGCAAAAGATTATATGGAGATTATCCATTTCATTAACATATGCCCCACCATGAAGATACAGTATTATACGTTCTGTAGTTGTACTTTCATTAAATAGTATCATTTGGCATCCGAAGAGGTCTTTGCTTTTAACTTTAGTGAGATATGGTAATTTAGGGATTTCATATGTTTCATCTTCCTCAATTGAACGTTTTTCCATAAGTTCATAAGCTTTATTTTTATCATCGGTAGTTTCCTTATAGTCTTTATGTTTTAATGCTGATTTCATAATGTTAGACATTTTTGACATTTTGTTCACCTTTTTGAAATAATACTCCTTAATTTATCAATTTTATTATTAATATTTAATGGAAAACATCAAAATACAAGTCAAAATATAACTGTATAGAAAATCATTATCAAATAAAGGAAATCCATTTATATGCCAAAATTAATAAATAAAATCAAAACAAGTAGGAAATCCATATGACCAATATAAATAAATGGGAAAGCAATATAATATTCATTCTTGCAATGATTGGATCCGCTGTCGGATTGGGAAATATTTGGAGGTATCCTTATGTTCTTTATTCAAATGGAGGAGGTGCTTTTTATATTCCCTATTTAGTCGCTATTTTTGCTTTAGCAATTCCATTTATAATCTTAGAATATGGGGTTGGTTATAATTACCAGTCTTCATTTACAAAGGCAATCATTAAACTAAAACCCAAATTTGAATTTTACGGATGGATTTTACCTGTTGTAGTTTTCATAATGACCATATACTACTCAACTATCATCGGTTGGGACGGAATCTATTTATTTTTAAGCTTTTTTAAGGGATGGGGAGCAGATCCGAATACCTTTTTAAATGTTAATCTGCTGCAGACTACCCATTCATTAAGCGGTGTTTTCAATTTCATCCCATTCATTGCAATTTTCATTATTATCGGATGGTTCATCATATGGTTCATATCCCATAAAAACCTGGATGAAGGTTTAGGCAAAGTGTGCAAAATATTTGTACCTCTCCTATTTGTCATCATGATTTTTATTGTCATATTCTCATTAACTTTACCCGGAGCTAATATCGGCCTTGCCGAGTTATTTAATCCCGATTGGTCACTATTATGGCATTTTGATATATGGATGGCTGCATTCGGACAAATTTTCTTTTCATTGAGTTTGGGAATGGGTGCAGGATTTACATATGCAAGTTATACCAACGATGACATAGACTTGATTTCTTCAGGACTGTATGTCGTAATAGCCAATTCAGCCTTTGAAAACTTCACAGCATTGGGTGTTTTTTCAATTTTAGGCTACATGTCCCTTCAATCAGGAACTCCAGTTTCTGAAATCGTTTCACAGGGAACAACATTGATTTTTGTAGCTTATCCTCAGGTATTCAATATTTTGGGAAGCATTGGTTTAATTTTAGGCCCCCTATTTTTCTTCACAGTTTATGTTGCTGGAATTACCAGCATGCTGTCTTCATTTGAGGTATTATCCATTTCCCTTCAAAACAAATTCGCACTATCAAGACGTAAAGCAACATTGATACTGTGTTTAATTGGCTGTCTGGCGTCAATGGTTTACGCCACTTCCGCCGGAGAATACATACTTAGAATTTCAGACCTCTTTGTAAACAATATCGTCATCATATTTTCCGTATTTGTAGAATGTGTCCTGTTTGCATGGGTATTTAAAGCTGAAAGATTAATAAGCTTCTTTAACTCCAGAAGCAAAACATTTAAAATTGGAAAATGGTGGTTAACAGAAGTCAAATATATCATTCCCCTCCTGTTGATTGTAATCTGGTTTGGAGGATTATATGAACTAATAACTATGAAAACCACAGAATCAGCAATAGTTTTAATAGTACTTGCTTTAATACTGGTAATATTTTCATTAATATTTACATTACTGCCTGAAAAATCAAAAGATTGGTTTAAAACTGAAGAAAGAGTGAAATAACAATTAAGGATGTCAGTTAAAAAAATATTACTTAGCAAATACCTTTACATGAAAATCAAAATAATAAACTTATCTACTAGATTAATTTTTTGGGTATAAATATATAAAGCTAGCCATTATCAATTTCATAATCCTCAGAGCAATGGCAAATGTTGGTTTGGTTGCATTCAACATGTGTTGCAATACATCATTGTTGGTGAACATATTCATTTTTTTTACTATATGAAACAATAAGTGAAAACAGAACCAGCACCAACATTGCTATTGGGTTTCCTGTTGGATGACTAATAATTTTAGATGAAGTATTTACTGTTTCAGAAATGATGTTGAAATGCTCATTTTCCAAAGAAGAATCAGCAGACATATCTTTGGAACTATTGTTGGAAGATTCATTTTCTAAAGAAGAATCAGCAGGGACATCTTTGGAACTTTCATTTTCTAGGAGTTCAAATAAGGCTCCATCATCAAGCCATCCTTGACAGAAATGTAGATTTTTCACATTATAATATTCCAGAATCGTTTTGAAAATAATGATTCCTGGTATGAGATTATAAAGCCTATCCGGTACAACATCAATTATTTTTTGACGGTTTTCTTCTGTATCGTTCTTGATATTATCCAATAGTTTACCCAACATAGAGGCTGGAATGACAGTTTCATCCTCATTCATAAAACCAAGTGAAATCAGCATCATCTTACTTGCATAAACAGTGCCCCCAATACCAAATAAATCATAAATTGGACTTGTATTTTTGATGTCCAATTTTTTTAACTCATTTAATGTACTATTTTGGATATTGAGTCTTTCGGTTTCATTTGGAAAAGTTCCGCTGACATATTCATTATATGCTGAGTTTGACCCTAAAGGTATGCTGGCTGTTATTAAAGGTTCCCCATTTACAAAATAAATAATTTCAAAACTTCCCCCACCCACATCAATAAACAATCCATTATCCGTAGTAATATCCTTTGATTTAATTGCCTTAAAACCAAATTCTGCCTCCTTATCACCACTTATAATATCAATATCAATGCCTAGCCTATTTTTTACAGCAGTTAGTGCCTCGTCAGAATTATCTATTTTCCTTAAGCTTGCTGTTGCAAAAACGTATTTTTTTATCACACCATTTGATTTCATTACTTCACTGTAATTTTCAAGTATGGATATTAGCTTTTCAATGCCTTCAGGAGTTAACATGTTGTTTTGAGTGTGGGAAGAGATAACTGAAGATTCTGATAGAGAAATTTTTTTTGTTACTTCATTATCATGTACATCATAGATACTCAAGCTGATACCATTTGATCCAAAATTAACAATTCCATATATACCCTCGGGTTTATTGTTCTGTGCCGAAGGAGATTCTGAAATCAATTCACTAACATTTGAATTTGAAGCAAGGATTGTTTCATCATCCCCGTATGAATTATCTAATATTACACTTTGATTCAAATCCTGACTTATCATTCCTGAATCAGTATCATTTAAATCCTTCGCAGCAACAGAAGAAATCGTTAAAATCAAAAGTATAAAAACTATCAATAAGCAAGAATATCTTGATTTCATAATAGTATTTATTTATAATATACAAATATACTTTTCGCATTGCAAAAATAAAAAAAACATAAAATTTTATAATAATATTACAAGAATGTCCACATCTCCAAGGACATATTTATTATTAACTTCATATATTAAAATAAATTATTTTTCTATTTAAAAACTAAAATTTTTAATTGGTTAAAATTTAAAATAATTTAGTTTGTGAATCAATGAAACTTGGTTCATCAATCTTTTTTACAACATCACCCTTTTTAAGTTCACCAATCAGCAACGGCGAGTCCGGATTGTGCAACTTCTGGTTCGTTTTAACCAGTTTCATGTTAGCGTCGGTGAAGTTTAACAAGAAATTATTGGTGATGGAAAAATGGATGTGTTAATTAATTTAAATAAAGTATGATGTTTCACCTAGGGATTTTGGATGAGCCATCATACTTATTACTGATTATTTAATTAGTTAATGTTCTAATCCCAAAGATCATCCCACCAATCACCAATGTCGTCAGTAAAT
>CAJGDA010000068.1 GCA_904501935.1 uncultured Methanobrevibacter sp.
CGAACATGCAAAATAGATGAAAATGAACAAAAAAACAATATCTTTAATTTTATTGATTATATTTGTAATTTCATTGGTATTGACAGTTGCCAATGTGTTTTTACAAGATAATATCAATGATGAAAACCAGAATGGAACATTGACAATCAATAATACAACAATTCACTATGAAAAGAGTGGAAAATGCCTTGACGTTATAGATGGAAATACGATTCAAGTCTATAGCGTCGGAAGAGTTCAATTGAGTCAAGTTGGCGTTCCAGATAGCGAACCCGGATTAAGCCAAGCAAAGAAATTTGTTGAAGATAAATGTCTTGGAAAAACAGTATATTTGGATATAGATGATAAACAGCCAAAAGATAAATATGGACGCACACTAGCTATCGTTTATACAGATAGCGATGACATCAATAAAGGGTTGCTGGAAAACAATCTGGCCAAAATATCCTATTTTGAGCCAAGCGAATTTAAAAAAGGAAAAGTATAACTAAACAACTCTATTTAAACCTAAATGGATTTTATTTTTTTCATATACTTTTTCCAAAATTTCATTCCATTCCTCAACACTAATTCGTCCTTTGTTTGGAATTAAACTATCTAATGATGATTCATTTACGTTCAATATATCTGCTAAAATAAAGGATAATGTCTTGCCAGTCAACGATAAATCATAAGGATCATATCCGGTGACTGTTAAAACCCAAATATTATCTTTAGATGAGCTGTTATACTCTTTTTTAAGAGAATCAAACCAGCTGGCGATTTTATTGTTCTCACTTCCAATTCCATCACCAATGGAAATGTAATAATCTTCACCGGAAAATTCAATATTTGCCCAGGCACTGCTGATTTTCTCGTTGAGTTCGGGAGATCCAATTTCCAAATCGAATTCATTATTTGTAATAAAATCAGATAAGTAATTTTCAATCTCTTTTTTGTTTTTAAAGTATCCAATTGGCTCTAACCTATCCGGATCACGGTCACACAAATCATAAATTAAATCCTCATCAACATCAACAATTTCATATCCTTCAAGCTTATGGGATTTATATTCTTTAAAATCTATGCAGTAATTTTCCAAATCATCCTTATTCAAATACCAAAGAACCTGTACCTTTTTTATCATATAAATCAAATGAAAGATGAACCTAAAGTTCATCAACAACAACAGTTCTTGTAATATGATTCAATATTCTATCAGTATTTAATATTTTTCCGATAGCCCAGTCAAAAAGTATTGGAATCCAATAAACTTTAGTCAAATTACGTATGATGGCTTGAGGCCATGAAATATATGAACCATTTCTAGATCGGACTTGCAAATACATTATTGACTTTCCGACAGTAGCACCGACGGACTTTTCACATAATACAAAGTAGACCATAATCAGAATAGGTACAAGGTATATGAAGCATTGATAGACTGTATAGTAATAATCTGAGCCAATGACTAAAGAGAGCAAATAGGAAATTATCCACATAAATGCTGAAACTACAAAGAAATCCATGACATAGGCAATTACTCTTCTTGTAAATAGACTTACCATTATTATCACCTTAACAAACTCTAGGAACCGGGTCTGCAATAGGCGCTTCTAAAATTCTTTCACCGCCTATTGGTGTGTTGACTACAACATAATCTCCTTCGACAACTTCACCAATTATTGCTGCATTTTCACCATATTTTTCACCTTTGATGGCTTCAAGGATTTCTTCAGCTTTATCGGCTTTAACACCCATAACTACTTTTCCTTCGTTAGCTACTTCAAATGGATCAATGCCCAACATTTCAGATACAGCATGGACTTCCTCTTTAATAGGAATTGCATCCTGTTCAAGCACGACTCCAACGCCTGCTTTGGAAGCCATTTCATTGATGGCATTTGCAAAACCACCGCGAGTAGGATCTTTCATAGCTGTAACTCCCCCAATTTCTAAAGCTTTTTTAATTATATTCCACATTGGAGCAACATCAGATTTTAAATCAGTTTCAAAACCAAAACCTTCTCTAAAAGACATTAAACTCATTCCATGATCCCCTAAACTGCCAGTAATGATGATTTTATTTCCAACTTCTAATGTTGAATCACGAATAACCTCACCTTTTTTGGCAATGCCTATTCCAGTTGTTACCATTACAATTCCCTCAAGCTTATCTTGAGGCATTACTTTAGTATCTCCGGTAATAACTGCAACGTCAACCTCTTCACATGCTTCGTTTAATGATTTCATTATCTTATCTAAATCTTCAATTGGAAATCCTTCTTGCATGATGATTGCATTAGAAATTGCTAATGGACGAGCACCCATTACAGAAACATCATTGATAGTTCCTGCAGCTGAAATCCTACCTATGTCTCCTCCTGGGAAGAATAATGGATCGATAGTATGGCCATCAGTCGTAAAAACAATTTCATAATCATCTCCAATAGGGATAGATGCGCCATCATCCAATGCATCAAGGCTAATACCACCATTTACGCTTTTTTTAGTGATATTATCCAAAACTGTGCTAGCAATTAAATTAGCCATCACTTCACCGCCAGCACCATGATTCATATTGATTTTTTCATCCGACATTTTATCTCCTAATTAGTAATAATTATGAAACTATATTTGTATAAACAAGTATATTAATTTAGTTAAAAAAATTTAAAAAAAAGAGAATTTAAAGATAGTATCTTTAAATTAAAATTCCGTTAATAACACCATCTTGACCAGGTCTAGATGTAACTTTTGCATTACCTTCAGGGGTTTCTACAATAGCACCTTTGGTAATGATGTTCCTTCTTACGTAGTTTGGGTTTGCAGTGTTTTCAACTACGTTAAGAATATCCACAACTTTAGTTTTGCCGTTAGCATCGGTTACGTTAATTTTATTACCGGTTGCTAATCTGAGTTTTTCGTTTCCACCACGAGTTCTGATTTTTCTTAATTTTTTTTCATCTAATCTAGTTTCAGCTGGGTCTCTTCCGAGTTCTGATTTTCTTTTTCCACGGTGTGCAACATTTCTTGCACCGGAAGGACTCCTTGTTGATTTTCCTTGAGAAATTGCCATTATTTCACCTAATAAATATAAATCTATAATTAATAATCGCTGACACTAAGCCTCTTTTCAATTAAACTACCTGCAAGATAAAAATAGCTTAATTTTTGAGAGCAAAAAAGAGCCTTAATGAATAATGATAATAAAATATTACTTTATCATTATATATAAATGTTTTATTTTTGGGGGCTAAAATAAGAAATTCATTTTTTATTTTTTAAAATGAATTCATCAACTAACTTATCAAAGTCTTCTTCACTAAGTTTCTCATCAGATGCAGCTTCCAAGATTTTTTGAATATCCTCTTGTGAAACATCATCTCCTAAAAAATCAATCAACAGATCTTTTAAGTCATTGTCATCAATGTAAGCTTCCTTACTGGAGGACACGCTTTTGACAGCACCTTCCTCATCGAAAATGTAATAATGAACCTCTTTTTCCATTAATCTCACCTAATCATCCGATATGGAAATTCATAATAGACAATGCCATAGGAATCATCATTGAAATACCATTCATTAGCTTTATTTAGAAAATCATTTTCGGCAAAATCCTCACAACCCTCAATTCCCTCAACTTGAATAATTATATTGACATATTCATCCAGATTTTCAACATCAATGCCCAATTCATCGAAATTTATTACTAATTCATCTTCATTAGCATTTTCAGGCACGATAATCACTATTTCATCTTCTGATTTGATATTAATGTGTGGATTGTCCAAAATATCGTCTTCCATATCCATAATTTCAAAAGTATTAACATCCAAATTGTCGACATCCCCATCAAATAATTCAATAGAATTATCATTATCATAGCTTGCAAGCAGATAACCTTTTGCAAATAACTCCTCAATGTCCAAACTACATGATGGGCAGATGAAACTTCCATGATATAATTCATTTCCACATGATGGACAATAATTAATTCTTACCATTTCATAACCTCAACAATTTGCAATCGACATTAATATTTAGTAATTACTATCTTAAATAGATAGTAACCTCAGTGGTTACTATCCATCTCAAAGTTGATATTCGCTATTCCATAGCTGTTTTTGCATTTGATAGAGCAGATTCTTAAATCTTCAATGAAAATGTTAAAATATAAACAAATTGAATCACAGACAATATTAATTTTAACATTTGAATTTTCTAGAATTTGCTTGGGAGTATTGAGAACTTCAGATGCATTATTTACAAGCACGAAGCTTGGAAAATTATTCCCATCAATTCCTAAAAATACTCCATTTGAAATGTCATAGTCTGCACAATAGCCATTTTCGCCATCAACTTTTCCAACAAAGGTATCGTTTACCTCGTCATAACTTGAAATCAATCTCTTTTTCATTGTATCAACCTCACACATACTATATCCAAGCAACCACATAAATAATACCTGAGAGCATTTGAAAACTAATATTAAGCCACTATAAACTAAATAAAGTTATTTAAAAACAATAAAATTGAAATGATACTGAAAAAGTGATTTAGAAAAATATTATTAATAGAATAGCCAAAAACTTTAATTGATGTTAGATACAGTAGTCGAACCAAAAGAACAATTGGAACTTGAAGCTGAAATAAAGGAACAAGCTCAAAAATTCCTAAAATATCTCAATTCAACACTTCCCGAAAGCATGGAACTGGAATACGAAGGCTTTTACAGAAGAGGATTTTTTGTAAGTAAAAAAAGATATGCTGTAATTGAAGATGGCGAAATTATAGCAAAAGGATTGGAATTGGTTAGAAGAGACTGGGCGCCAATCGTTAAAAACACCCAAAAATCTGTTTTAATGGCTATTTTAAAAGAAGGAGATTCAGATAAGGCCATCAGCGAAGTGAAGAAGGTATTAAAAAAAATCAAAAATGGAGAAGTCGACAAAAAAGATATGATAATCCACACACAAATCACAAAACCGCTTGACCAATACAAACAGGTCGGGCCCCACGTAGTCGCTGCAAGGAAAATCGAAGAACATGGCATTAAAGTTACACGAGGAACCATCATCCAGTATATAATCGTAAAGGGAAAGGGATCTATCAGCCAAAGAGCAGTGCCTTATGAATATAGTGAAGGATATGCATATGACAAAGACTATTATATCCATAATCAACTGATTCCCGCAATTGAAAGGATAATGTATTCATTTGGATATACAAAAAAAGACTTGGAAGACATGGCGCGTGGAGAAGTCCAGCAAAGTTTGGATGCTTTTTTCTAAAAAAATTTAAATATTTTTAAAGCAATAATAACAATCATATGATTAAGAATGATGATGACCGTGTTGTCTTTTTCGATATAGACGGCACACTATTAGATACTTCAGATTTTGCTGAAACTGCAAGAAAAGCAGCTATTGGATTAATGGTAGATAATGGTTTGCCACTTGACAAGGATGAAGCATATGGTGTTTTAAAAACAATTATCCGTGAAAAAGGATCCAACTATGGTAAGCACTTTAATGTTTTGACTCAAGTTGTCCTAGGCCATGAAGACCCAATGCTTGTAGCGCTAGGAATGATTACCTACCATAACGTTAAAATGGCTCTTTTAAGACCTTTTCCAAAAACAATTGATACTTTAATTTATCTTAAAAGTGAAGGATATCGCTTAGCAGTCATTTCAAACGGTATTACAATTAAACAATGGGAAAAACTTGTCAGACTCAATGTACACTCATTCTTTGATGAAGTGATAACATCCGAAGAGGTAGGCAAAGAAAAACCAAACAAATTAATCTATGATGTTGCACTTAGAAAAATGAAAGGAAATCCTGAAAAATCTGTTATGATTGGAAATAAATTCAAGGCAGATGCATTAGGTGCAGTTAATGCTGGAATGAGAGCAATTCTTGTCAATTCTGATGTTACAGAAGAAGACAGAGAATACATCAGAACTGAAGCCCTAGATATTACAATTATTGAAGATATTGGTGATGTAGTAACTATTTTATAATCACCAAATTTATTATTTTTTAAAATTCAAGTTCCAAGGTTACAGGACAGTGATCGGAACCATAAATTTCTGACAAGATTTCTGCTGACATTACATTGTCTTTCATTTCTTCATTTACATAGAAATAGTCAAGTCTCCAGCCGGCATTCCTTTCACGTGCACGGGTTCTGTAGCTCCACCATGTAAAGTTGTTTTCACCTTCGTCAAACATCCTGAAAGTATCGACAAAACCTGCTTCCTCAAGTTGGTCAAGCCAAGCACGCTCTTCTGGCAAATATCCTGATTTTCCTTCACAGTTTTTAGGATTGTAAACATCAATAGGATTGTGAGCAATGTTATAATCGCCGGTTATTACAAGGTTTTTACCCTGATTTTTAAGTTCAACAAGCTGTTCCAATAAAGCATCACAAAAAGCAACTTTAAAATCAAGCCTTTTAGCTTCCATACCACTGTTTGGGAAGTAAATATTGTATAAAATAAAATCAGGATATTCTATTCTTAAAACTCTGCCTTCACTGTCAAGTTCTTCAATGCCCAATCCTCTTACAACTTCAACAGGTTCAATTTTGGAGTATGTTCCAACTCCGCTGTATCCTTTCTTTTCGGCTTCATTGAAGCACTTGTGAAAACCTTCAGCATCAGCCAACTTCTTTGGAATTTTATCAAGAGATGCCCTAACTTCCTGAAAGCTTATAATATCGGCATCAGTATTTTCAAACCAATCCCAAAATTCATCTTTTTTTGAAACTGCCCTGATTCCATTTACATTCCAAGAAACCAGCTTAATTGACATTATAATCTGACTCCTCTATCAATAGGCAATTCACGAAGCCATTTGATATCGCTTTTGTAAAGCATACGAATGTCTTCGACATCATACCTAATCATTGCAAGTCTTTCAATACCTAAACCGAAAGCCAAAGCAGGCTGATTGATTCCAAGAGGCTTTAATACTTCTGGCCTGAACATTCCAGCGCCTCCAAGTTCAATCCAACTTTCTTTTTCCTCCAAATAGATTTCAGTTTCAGTGGATAAATAAGTGTAAGGGAAATAAGCAGGCCTGAACCTTACTTCAAAACCTAATTTCTTATAGAATTCCTTTAAGGTACCTAAAAGGTTTTGATAGCTTATTCCTTCATCACATACAAGCCCTTCAACTTGGTGGAATTCAGGCAAGTGCTTGTAATCGAAAGTTTCTCTTCTGAAAACCCTTCCAACAGAAAACATTTTGATTGGCGGTTCATGATTAAATAAGTGCTTAGTGGATATCCCGGTTGTGTGGGTTCTTAAAACGCTTTGGCGTGCAATGTCTTCACTCCAGTCATATTGCCAACCGATAGAACCTGTATCAGCACCGGTTTCATGAGTCTCGGCAGTGAGTTTTACAAGATCCATATCCGGCAAATCGCAGGTTAGAGGGTTTTTAAGATAGAATGTATCTTGCATTTCACGAGCCGCATGGTCTTGTGGTTGGAAAAGAGAATCAAAGTTCCAGAATGCAGATTCCACATATCCCCCATTATCTTCAGAAAATCCCATATTCAAGAAAATTTCTCTTATCTCATCAATGATAACTCTTAATGGGTGTTTTTTACCTGCAAAAATAACAGGTGCTTCAGCATTAATGTCATATGGACGGTACTGTAAACTTTTCCATTCACCGTCTTTTAATTGTTGGTGTGTTAATTGAGTAGCTTGCTCTTGAATGGTGAAGCCCTCATTTAATATTGCTTCACCTTTATCTAAAAGTTTAAAAGAGTGTGAGGTATTCTTTTTAACAGTTAAGATGTTCTTCCTATCATTTAATTTTTTAAATCCATCCAAAAGGCCATCATCCAATTTAGTTTTTATAATATTTTTAGCTTCGGTCAAATGATGCAGCAATTCTTCATCTTCACCTAACTTATCTTTAAAATCGGAACCAATATCAGTGATTTTAACTTCACCTTTATCAATTTGCGCCCAATTTTTACGGCGTAACCATCCGATAGCAATATTGGTTTCTTTTTTGTCAATACCTGCTTCATCAGACAAGTCTTTCATATGAATAGAACGTTTTTCAGCTAAAACATCCAATATTTTACGTTCCGGAAGACCTTTGTCAGCATAATCCAAACCCGCATCGGATAGGGAAATTTCTTCTTCAACATCCTTTTTGACTTCAATAATGTCTTTTGAAGCAAGGGATCCAGCCGCACTCATAACCGCTTTAATGTCCATATCAGCATTTTCAGCTATCTCTTCTGGAGTGGCATTCGGATTGGCTTCAAGTTCCTTTAAAACTTTTTTTTCATAAATATGCAATTCATTAATGGTTTTTTTAATATCCTCACTCATTTAAACACCAAAATTATAGATTAATAATATAATAATATATGTTTATAGGGATTTATAAAAGTATGTAAAATTTAAAAAAAA
>CAJGDA010000069.1 GCA_904501935.1 uncultured Methanobrevibacter sp.
AATAGGTTCGAAACTTTTATGGATGCAGTTTTAGCAATCATTATCACTGTTTTAGTTTTAAAGTTAGTCCAACCTAGCGAAGCTACTTGGAGTGCCGTTTTAAACTTGAATATGAGGTATTTAACGTATTTCATTTGTTTTCTAATCATTTTTACAACCTGGTATAATGATCATTTGCTGTTTATGGTGGTTGATGAAATAAATAACTCCGTTGTGATGGTTTATGGAATCTTGATATTTGTTATTTCAATTATACCTTATTTTGCATCATGGGTTGCACTGTATCCAACATCGATTCCTGCTGAAACGATGTTTGGGATGCTGTTTTTAGTGATTAATGTATCTTATAGTTTATCGACTTACTTGATTATTCGCGCAAATCCTTATAATGAAGAACTTAAGGCAATCAACTTAAAGGACCCTAACAGGTATATTCCAATTGTTATTATATTGGCAGGATTTTTGTTAACTTACACTATTTATCCACAAGGAATTTACGTTTCATGTATCATTGCCACTTTGTATTGGTTTGTATTGGCCATAACATCAGAAAATGAACTTGAAAGCAGCGAAAGATTTGAAGCATTGTTTGATGCAATTGTGGCGATTATTTTAACTGTCATTGTTCTCGATATTGGAATGGCAGTGGATGGTAGCTGGCAAGCCCTATTTGACTTGAAGCTTGAGTTCATTGCTTATATCATTAGTTTTATAGTTTGTTTTAACTATTGGAATTACAATCATAACTTGTTTTCAATTGTAAATAAAATTGATTTTAAAGTAATTTGGTCAGTTGGAGCATCAATGTTTTTCTTGTCTTTAATTCCATATTTGTCAATATTTGTCGCAAATAACTTCTATTCATTTGTAGCCCAAGCATGCTATGGTTTTGATTTCATCATTGTTGCATTGCTGTCAATAGTAACAGCCAATGCTCTAAAAGATGTTGATAAAGGGAATATCGCATTGATTCTTGCTTTAGAAAGCAATCTTCAGTTCATTTCAACGTTGATTGTAGTAGGCTTTGGAATAATAGTTGGGTACTTTTTCTATCCTCCAGTCATTATTGTGTCCTGTTTGATTTCAATATTTTTAGTTTGGTTAATTCCAAAACTTCAGAAATATTAATTATAAATGAACAACTAATTAGTTATTGGGTGAAATTATGGTAAATTTTGACACAGTGGAAAACGCAAGAGAATTTTTTTACAAGGACAAATTCGCAGTAACTACAGGCGTTACATTAGATGAGTTGACTGAAGATGAAGCAGTTTGTTCCTTGGATATTACTGATGATCATAGAAATGCTTATGGGGGCGTAATGGGAGGTGTAATCTTTACACTTGCCGATTTTGCTTTTGCAGTTTTATCAAATCAAATTCACCAGTTGACAGTCGCTCAGCAAGTCGATATTCATTATTTGTCCGCTCCAAAAGGGGATAAATTAATTGCAAAGGCTACTTGCAGAAAAAGCGGTCGCACATCATCAATTATAAACGTTGATGTCTCTGATGATACAGGCCGTGATGTTGCTCAATTTATTGGAACAGGGTTTAAATTAGACATTTAGGGAGAGTTTTTAACTCTTTTTAAATTAATACTTTGGAATATTCATGCGATTTCAGAATTAAAAAAATTTTCAATTTAATGATGTTAAAAGATTAATGGAAGATAATGGTCTTTTTTTAAAATTCATTTTTTTGAATTAACCTAATACTTTATATTATAGAAAAGTAATAATTATTAAGTGACTGATTAACAAGTCGTGAAAAATAGGGTTCGAAGTTGCACTGCCGTAGCTTCGAATTTTTTTATACAGCATATGAATGTTGCGCATGTCAACATTCTATGTAATTAAAACGACTGTTCGCAACCTGTAAAATATTTGACGTCTTGATTAATTAAATTGATGTCGGGCAGTTAACTATAACTAATTATTTATTTAATTTTCAATATTTTGATTAGTCCTATCTATTTTTAATCATTGCTTTAGTCAACATATATCGTAAAAAACAAGATTTAGTTAATTTTTTCAATTAACTTGCAAACTTCATCCCCATCATCCCAATTGACGAAGAGCAATATTTCGGTTTTTGTAACATTAATTAGCTCGGCTTCAATATTATTCTTGGCCAATGTTTTGCTGATGGTAAGTTCATCAAGTTCAGGGCCGGTTAAGCTAATCATTGCAAGATCCTGGCTTTGTGAAAGTGAACTTAAGTCCTCATTATTGATAACATAGTCATGATATAGCGGAAATGCTTTTGCACTATCCTTTTTGTCTATAAAAACAGTAATTGAATTGTGATGAGGATTCAACTTAAAAAGATTGATGCCATTGTCAAGGAGTATGTCTGTAAGTGTTGCTATTATTCCGATTTTTTTAAGCAAATCTTTCCCGACAATAGTTATGGATTTAACAGGATTTTCGAACATGTCAATTGGTATGACTTCTTCAGGTCCTGTAATATATGTTCCTTTGCTATTTAAATCGCCATTTTTAAAATTAATAATTTTAGCATCAATATTTGCTCTTTTATAATCAAGAGCATTTGGATGCAATACCTGCGCTCCATGTGTTGCAAGGGCCAGCATTTCTCCAACGGTAATGCTTTCTAGAAGTTCTGCATCACTGATTTTTCTTGGGTCTGTTGATAGGACTCCATCAACATCAGTTACAATAATTACCTCTTCTGCATTTAAGCATTCACCAATTAGAAATGCAGTGATGTCACTCCCACCACGACCTAGTGTGGTAAGCTGGGAACCGGATTTGCCTAAAAATCCACAGATAACCGGAACTATTCCTTTGTTTAGAATTTCTTTTAGGTTTTGGATTTTTTCATTTGTTTTTTTGAAATCAATTTTTGCTTCCAGATAATTTGAATCCGTAATTATGGGCCATAAATCGCAATAAGGATCTATAAAAACAGATTTCACACCTAAAGATTCAAGTGTTGCGCTGAAAACCCTAACGCTTGTTCTCTCTCCCATTGCAACAATCTCGGCGTGTTGCTTTGCAGTTAGGTTATTTGTAATGGCATCATTTGTAAGGTTAATTAAATCATCGGTGGTTTTATTAACAGCAGATACAACAACAGCCACTTGATTTCCTTCAAAGTACTCTTTAGCTACTGATTCTGCGGCTTTTCTAATTCGCTCACCATTGCCGACTGATGTTCCTCCAAATTTTGCTACAATTATACTCATTAAAATTCACCTAACACTTAAATATATGTAGAATATTTTAATTAAAGTTTTTCAAAAATAAAAATAAGAATATGGGTCAGTACCCATATATTTCATCAGGATATGGATTTGTGATATTGACTTTTGATATTATCAGGTTATTTTCTTTTAATACTGGGACTGTTGTAACATTTGCATTAGGTTCTCCCCAGCTAATTAAATAGATGTTTTTATCAGTGTTGTTGTTGGCAAAATCATCAATATCTTCTAAGTTAATGTCTTTGAAGTTAAATATCTCATGAGTTCTCGCCATATTTTCCCCATAAATATAACTTTGGTTTAAACAGTACATGTCACAGTAATTGGAATATTCTAAGAAGGACATCACCATATTTGGGCTAGTGACAATGACAACGGAATTATTATCTTGTGTGATATTGTTTAAAACATCCTGCTGTGCAATTCCATTTTGATAATCTGTAGTGTGGGTTGTTATCATTAGTGCGGCGCCACTGATTAAAACTAAGACGATAAATGCAGTAGATATTAAAAACATTCTGTTTGCTTTGATTTTGCTAATCATTATTGAGATAACTAGCCATAGAATTGCAGATGCTGGAAGAAGGCATCTTGCAAGTAGGATTGGTTTGAATATAATTGAAACAATGAGTGCTAAAATGATTGTGCCAACATATGCTATTATGCCGGCTAAAACATAGAAGTCTTCATCTCTATTACCAAATTTATAATAAATCAACCCGATTAGAATTAAGATTAGGATTGTAATCATACTAAATAAGGTATCTCCACTATATGCAAAGTATGCAAAGGATTGGATAATTGAATCTACTGTTGGGAATGGTATCCAAAAATTATTGTGGATTGCTTGTAAGAAGTGTATGAAACTTGGAATCCATGGCGCATACAGAATTATTGATGCAATCGCCATAATCGCAATATCTTTGATTTTAACGTTATTATTTTGAATTGAGTAGAAAATCAATATTAAATAAAGACAAATTGCAGTTAGTAATGCATAATAATGGAAGTATGCTCCTAAAACAGAGAAGATAGTAAATAAAATATAGGATTTTTTATCACCTTTAGTGATGATGTCTTTAAAGTAAATGAAGGACAATACAACAAATAAAATTGCCCAGCTGTAAGGTCTTAAAAGCAAATATTTTGAGAAAAACTCACTTGTGATAGCCAGTGCTAAAGCAAATAATCCTGCTGTAAACCAGTCATAGTCTTCCTTTAGCTTAAAAGTTGAAATAAGCAGTATTATTGCATATGGAATTATTGAAAAAATCTTTAATACACTTAAATTAGTTCCAATCTTAGCTATTAGCTTTGCAATTAGATAATACAACGGAGGATGCACGTCCCCACTGATGATATGTAATAAATCACTTATTGGAAAATTGATAACTGTTAATGTGAAATACTCATCAATATTGAAAAGCATATGGCTTAAGGGGTTAATGAGCATATAAACTAACATTAAAATGCTTAATGCGAAAAATATTTGTCCTATTATATTTTTTTTACTATAATTTTCCATGTTTAATAATTTACATGGCACATTATATAAAATATTTGTTATTTCCGTTTTAAAAATAAGTAAAATAAGATGTTAATCCTTTTAATTTTGATTTATTTTTTTTTAACTTTTGCTAATTTTTTTCAATTCTTATTTTTCTGTTTATTGGCATTGTACATTTTTCAAGTTATTAGTTATGCTATTTTTATAGATTGACTATCATTAATTTGCAATGAATAAGTGAGCCCTTATTAAAATGAGGGATTTTATTTTTCAATTATGATATTACAGACGATTTGTCGGATAATTAAAATATTTCAGATATGCATAAACGGATATTCGAAAAATATTTTATTTATAAAGATTAAAATATTCTCTGAGGTCTTTAAAATGATTATTGATTTCATTGAAGAAAACATTGATGAGGTTTTTGAGTATATTGGAGAAGATTATGGGAAATGCTTATATATTTATATAGATTTAAAAAAATACGGGCTTGAAGATGAAAACTTTAATGTTTGGATCCAATATAATGAATTAAATAAAATTTGCGCCATTATTAGTGAATATTATGGAGGTATTCAAATATATAGTAAACAGCTTGATTTAAATGCTGAAGAAGTTGCAGATTTTATAAAAGAAAAGGATTCAAATGTTCTTTTTGCAGTCAAAGAAGTCATTGATAATGTTGAACAATTTTTACCAGAATATAAACGAGATGTAGGAATTATTGGGGAATTAACTGAACTCAAATATCCTATTAATCCTGATGCGTATTCTGCACCATTAGATGAGATTGAAGAAATTGTCAAAATTGTTGCTGAAGACGAAAATATCGGAAAACCATATGGCTTTGAATCGTTGTATGAACAATTTACTGAAAGAAAAAAAGATAATTTTGGGCGTAATTTTGTTTTACGTGATGATAATCATGAGATAATCTGTCACGCAGGCACTTATGCGGAACTTCCAGAATTGGCTGTAGTTGGTGGTGTAATAACTTCAATCCCCTATAGGGGAAAAGGTTTTTCTAAACAAATCCTATCATCCCTTTGCAGCGAATTACTTTCTGAAAACAAACGCATTTTTTCAGTTTATTATTCTCCAGCAGCTAAAAAAATGCATTCTGGTGTTGGATTTAAAGAAATTGCCGTGTGGTCAAAGTTATTTAAAGGGTAGAAGAAATATTATCTACTCTTTTTAAATGATGTCCTTAATATCTTAATAGGCATCATGTTTTTAATATTATCTGTTGATTATTTCTTCAATAGCAGATACTAATTCTTCTGTATCTTCAAGCGTAATATTTCCAACATGGGATACCCGAAACATCTTTTTGGCATTTTCTCCACCACTAGGGTTAACAGTATATTCATAATCATCAATCAATTTTCGATATATCTCATCGGCGTTTTCATCTTGGAAAATTACGGGGGTAACGGCATTAGACAAGGGATAATCCGGATAATCTAATCCTATTTCTTTAATTCTTTTTCTGAAGTAAGTAGCTATTTCGCTCACATCTTTGATGATATTATCAATGCCTTTTTTTTCAAATCTTTTAACAATATCATCAAGTTCAATAATCACACGAACGGCAGGAGTAAATGGTGTTTGTCCTCGTTCAGCATTTTTTAAATAGTCTTTAAAATCAAAATAAATAGATTTTGAATCAATAATTTCAACTCTTTTTAACATTTTTTCACTTAATGCAACTACAGATAACCCCGGTGCAAGTGATAATGCTTTTTGTGAACTTAATATAACTGCATCAATACCATATTTTTCCATATTGACTTCATCTGCTAAAAAGGCACTGATTGCATCCACAACAAAGACTAAATCATATTTTTTGCATACTTCTGATAACATATTTATGTCATAAAGTTGACCTATTGAAGTTTCGTCTAAATTCACAAGCAATCCAGTAAATTTCTCATCAGAGATAACATTTTCAATCATGTCTTTTGTCAAAGTCATTCCATTTTCGACTTTAACAGTTTTATGGGGAATTTCATGTACTTCACATATTTGTGCAAAACGATGGCCAAATGATCCTCCATCAATTACAATTAAATTATCTTCCTTTGTAAAGCAGTTCATGATTGTTGCTTCCATAGCGCCAGTTCCGGAACAAGTTAATAAGATTATTTCGCCTTTTTCATTAAATAATAATCTTTTCAATCCAGCACTTGCAGAGAAAACAACTTGTGAAAACTCATCATTCCTAAAATAAGGTACTTGCTTACCTCCGATTTCTAATGATTCTGGAAACATTTCAACAGGGCCAATTGTAAATAACTTACTCATAATTAATCTCCTTAATCTGTATTTCTAATTTTTTCTAATATTTCAACCATTTGCAGTGATTCCTCTTCAAAAATGTTTTTAGAATTAACACGATTATTTAATAACATATTTGACATGGTTTTAATTAAATATTTAAATCCATTTCCTTCAAAGTTGGTATTGAATATTTGAACATCTTTTGAATTTGGTGTGTGGAGTTCAAAGGTTTTACTTCTCCACCAGTCCCCTTTCATACGTATGGTTCCTTCTGTTCCAATAATTTCTAGTTGGTTATCTACACGTATCTTATTTCCCACATTAATTACTGCAACACCTTTTGGATATGTGAAGTGCATTGATACAAATTCGACATCATCACCGTCCTTTGTAACTTTAAAATCTTCTTTTTCATAATCCTTGCCCATAATTTTTAAAAGAGGAATTAAACAATAAGTACTTAAATCATAAAATAAGTTTGAACGACTTTCGTCTATTTTTGAAATTGCACAATTAAAACTTAATATGTCGCCAATTAATCCTCCTTGTGCCATCCATAATAATTGATTGAATACATAAATATGAACCATTTTAATATTTTCCATTAAAATGAGTTTTTTTTCTTTAGCGATATTCATTAATTCTTCTAATTCTTTAGTATTAAATGTTGCTGGCGGGTCATAAATGACATGTTTTCCTGCAGTTAATGATTTTCGAATATAATTTGCTCTTTTTGGAGTTTCACATCTGATATATATTATATCTGAGGCTTCAATCATATCATCACAGTCTTCAAATACATTCTCTAGTTTATATTTTTTTTGGAATGCATCAGCAATACTTTTGTCATCAAAATAAACATTTTTGACATTAAAACCACTTACAACTGATGTTTCCTTTACAATTTGATTATCATCAGGAATGTCACAAATGATTCCAATATCGTATTGGTTGAATGTTTCTTCCCTTATTTGAGTGCTTGAAATTCCTTTTGTTCTTTCAAGATAAATCATATTGCAGTATTTTGATAAATGGTCAAATTTTCCAACCCAATCGTCACCAATGACAAAAGAATCAATGTCATATTTTATAATGTCTCCAATCTTTTGACCAAGATACTCTTCCACAATAATTTCATCAGCAAAACCAGTATTTTTTACATTTTCTATCCTTGTTGCAAGAGTATCATGAACATTTAATTTTCCCCGGCCTATATCATAATTTTCACCGGTTACGCCTACAATAAGATAATCCCCATATTCTTTTGCTCTTTTTAAAATATTATAATGTCCTTTATGAAACAAATCAAATGTTCCGTATGTTATTACTTTTTTCATAGTAAGCACCATAAAAATGAAAAATTTATTAAGTATAATTATATTTAGAGAAGATTTA
>CAJGDA010000070.1 GCA_904501935.1 uncultured Methanobrevibacter sp.
GACAAATAGACTGCACCACCAAATCCGCCCCATCTTCCGCGATTGTCTGTAAAATTACAGTTTTCAATTTTGAGATTTGAAGCAGATGTTGTAGCTCTAACAGCTCCACCATATTGATTTTCACAGTTTTCAAATTCACAATTTGTTATTGTACAATCTGAAGCGTCAATAGTTACAGCGGAACCCGGACCGTTTCCACCATTAGAATCTACAAATCTAATATTAGTTAAAGTAACACCAGAAGCCTGGATATTAAATACTTTAGCATGATTTGCATTAATAGTGGACATGCCATTCGGATTGGTACTGGATCCACCGCTGATGATTATATTAGGAACATTAACGTTGATAATTTGATTAGCATTCCATTCAGACCAACCGGATGTAATATCCTGATTTCCTAAATAAAGCGTATCACCAGCTTGAATCTCTCCGTTATTAAACATAGTTTGAATATCCTGAACTGTCGAACCGGACAAATCATGGATTGCAGACAATATTTCATTATCATTGCTTGCGCCTAATGAACTATTATCCACAGAATCGGATATTGGAACCGATAATGAACCACCACCCGACGTGCTTAATTCCATATCGTTTATCGAAATATCATTTGCTGCGCTTGCAGCCCCCAAAAAAGATACGAAAAAGAATAATATCAAAATAATTAAAATCGAGTTAATTATTTTCTTATTGATATAATCTCCTCCCATTCGATACAATTTTTTACTTACCCATATAATAAATCAAATTTATTATATCAATTTAATCAGAAATCTGATTAAATCATAAAAGAACATCCAATTATTGTTGAATTAATTAAACAATTTAAATTAACCTAAAAAATAGAATGTCCTTTTACGTATGTTTATTAGTTTTAAATAATATATAAAGTTTACAATATTGTTCCAGTACACTAAAATTTACTCAGAATTAACTGTTCAATAAACATAATTATGATAAAAAAGCTATAAAAAATCATAATTAAATATAAAAAAATTGAATAAAAACCATTAAAAAATAATTATTTAAAAAATGACAATAATTTTAAACATATTGATAAAAATAAAATATATAAATTATAGATATCAATAAAAAAGAATTTGTTCTATTAGAAAATAATCATATTCAAATTTTTAAAAAATGAAATCTTTCTTTGAATAGTTAAATAACGATATAAAGTTTAAATAATAACCGATTATACACAATTTCAACAATACTTTTACAATTAAAAAAAAGATTGATAATGATTGTTTCAATCCTCATTTACAAAGTTTTAATAATTATTAAATAATTTAAAAGCCTAATTCTCATTTTTTTATAAGCCAAACTTAATCTATTTTGGCATTAATATTACACTCTTAAATATAATTAACATTCATGTTATGGATAAAAAGATTATCCGCTAATTATGCATTTTAACTGTAAAAAATTGATAAAGGAGAGTTATAATTCTCCTCTTTGGCGGCGTTCTTCCAATAATTTCAAGCCTAATTCGCCTAATTTGTATTTTTGAATCTTACCACTGGTGGTAAGAGGGAACTCATCTACAAAGAATACATATTTAGGCACCTTATATCTTGCAATGGAACCTATGCAGAAGTCACGGATGTCCGCTTCGGTTACATCATCATATCCTTCTTCCTTGATTATGAATGCACCGACTATTTCACCGTACTTTTCATCAGGAATTCCCCCAACCTGAACGTCCTGAACGCATTCATGGGTAAAGAGGAACTCTTCAATCTCACGAGGGTAAATGTTTTCCCCTCCTCTGATGATCATGTCCTTGATACGGCCAACGATGGAATAGTATCCGTCCTCATCAATGGTAGCCAAATCCCCTGAGTGAAGCCAGCCGTCAGGTTCAATCGCTTCTGCTGTCTTTTCAGGCATGTTATAGTATCCTTTCATGACATTGAATCCTCTGCACATTATCTCACCAGGGACACCAACGCCAACTTCCTCACCGGTTTCAGGGTCTACAATCTTAACGTCAATGTGAGGGAACTTGCGCCCGACGGTATTGATTTTTTTCTCGAAGGAATCAGCAGCATTGGTCTGTGTAAATCCAGGACCTGCTTCTGTTAGGCCGTATACGCTGGTAATCTCTTTCATGTTCATCTTTTCAATAGCGTCCTTCATGGTTTCAACAGGACAGGTTGAGCCCGCCATGATACCGGTTCTAAGTGAGCTCATGTCAAACATCTCGAACATTGGATGGTTCATCATGCCTATGAACATTGTAGGAACTCCGTAGATTGATGTGCATTTCTCTTTTTGAATGGAAGAGATAGCTAAAAGAGGGTCATATTCCTCTAAAACGACCATTGTAGAACCATGAGTAATTACAGCCATAACACCTAAAACGGTTCCGAAACAATGGAACAAAGGCACTTGCAATAAAAGCCTGTCCTTTTCAGTATAGTTCATGTTTTCCCCTATATAGTAACCATCGTTTAGGATGTTACGTGAGGTAAGCATGACCCCCTTAGGGAATCCTTCGGTTCCGGATGTATACTGCATGTTGATTACATCATGCTGTGTAACCGCATCCTTTACCTTTTGATACTCTTCCTCATCATAGTTCATTCCCAAAAGCAACAGTTCATTGGTGTTGTACATTCCTCGGTGCTTTTCCTGGCCTACATGGAAAATGTATTTGAGATGAGGGAACTTTTCTGCAATAAGATGATCCCTTGCACAGGTCTTGAGCTCAGGCACAAGCTCATTGATGATATCAAAGTAGCTTGTATCCCTGAAGCCGTCTGTCATGGCCAGTGCTTTCATATCGGATTGTCCCAATACATATTCCAGTTCATGTGACTGGTAAGCTGTGTTGACTGTTACGATTGCCGCACCTATTTTTGCGGTTGCAAACATGAAAGTCAACCATTCAGGCACGTTTTTGGCCCATATACCGACATGGTCCCCCTTTTCAATTCCTAAAGCAAGCATTCCTTTTGCTATATTGTCGACTCTTTCATTAAATTCCTTATATGTAAATCTTAAATTCCTGTCAGGATAAACGATAAATTCATGATCCGGCTGTTTTTCAACCATATTTTCAAAAAACTTTCCAATTGGAAGTTCTGTAAATAATTCAGACATACTTTCACCTCATAATCTTTTAATAAAATAACTAACCAAAATACAAATCATTAATGCAAATCCAATTGCAAACTCAAAATGTGCAAATCCAAATCTTCTGTGTAAAATCTATCTATTTTTGGCTTTAAAGTTATTTTACTCATCTTATCAACCTCAGTATGGTGTGTAAAGTACTGCTAATATTTTAGCGCCGTCTTCACTGCTTGCATGGAGGTGGTGCGGTACTGCGGAGTCATAAAAGATTGTGTCACCTACACCTATTGTGAAAGTATCCTTTCCATAAATGACTTCAATTTCACCTTCAAGAACATAGATAAACTCTTCTCCTTCGTGTGAGGACAATTCCTTTTCGCCTTCCTCATAGTTGATGTCAATCATGAACGGATCTATGTTTCTGTCAATCTTTCCTGCACCTAGTGAGTGGAACTCAAGGTTGGTTGCGTTAGTCACGTCTTCCCTTCCTGAGAAATAAAGGGAGTTTTCAGTTTTTCCTCCTCTTGTAACGACAGGTCCGAGTTCAGGAGTGTCATCCAAAAAGGTACCTAACCTTACGCCTAAAGCCCTTGCCATCTTGGTTAGTGGAGTGAGTGAAGGAATTACTTCCCCTTCTTCCATAGCCTCGAGGACTTCCTGCTTTACGCCACTTCTCTCGGCGAGTTCTTCTATAGACATATCTTGTCTAGCTCTAACATCTTTTATCTTTTTTCCAAAATCTTCGTTTGTCATATTTTTCACACATTTTTCTTGAATCTACACTTAAAAAGATTTAAGTATTAATAATTATATTCTAAAATATATTTAAAAGTATCCTTAAATATGTATTTTTTAGTTAATTATTTAATTTTAAAATAATAAATAGTGCAGAAATGTTCATCTTTCAAAAAAAGGATTACTTTTTCAACACTTCATCAAGCTTGTCATGAAGCTCCCTGTTCTGTGAGCGTGCAAGTTCAAGCTCCTCTTTAATGCTTTCCAACTCGACAGACATGTCATCTAGCTTCTTAAAGACAATTTCCATATCATCTTCAACATCAGTGTCTATGTTCAATATCTTGTCATTGAAATATGATGAGATTGCCCCCGTAAGTGTGGAGAATATGAAAACTCCCATTACCAAAAGCATTATGGAAATGATTTTGGCGTGAAATGAGCCCGGAGTTACATCTCCATATCCTACAGTTGTCAATGTGACGACAACAAACCACAAGCTGTCAAAAAGGCCTAAAGACGGGTCTATAAAGAAAAGTGCAAAGGTAAAGATGATTACGGTAAAGATAATCCATGTAAGCAGCTTGTCGAATTTTGTGTTTTCTAGAAATCTGTGTATCTCTTCAAAGTACTTCTTAAAAAAATATGACTTTAGCAGTTTGATAAAAAGAATAAAACGGAATGACATGAAATAAACCGGCAAAACAAGCTCCAATGGAATTGATGCGATTAAATATAAAATGTTATGCCTGACAAATTCGCTCTTTTTGTCTGCTTTATGCATATTAGTGAAAAAGTCAATCAGCAGAAAAACGCAGACGATTACATCAAAAGTAAAGAAGATGATTTTTAAAGTACTTGAAATATTTACCGATAACAACAAATAGGCTATTTGAATAACATCCAAAATGATTAGAATGTTAATGGCCATATTCAAATAATGTTGCATTTTATTATTTTCAAGCAAAATATTCACCTATAAATCTATTTAAATTTAATATTTAATATTAATTTTGGAAAATATTGATTAAAACTATTAATATATCCAAAGCCAAAAATATTAACCAAGGGTGAAAGCGTGCAAAGAAAAACTAAGATTATTATACTTGTTGCAGTCTTATTGCTTTTGGAAATTGGAATTTTCATTTACCTAACAAACACTGTAGGTACGGATACCCCACACTACACTAATGACGACAACGAAACCATAGGCAAAAATGATTTGGGAAACGTAGGAAAACACATTTACGGAAATCCAAACGCTACAAAAGCAATTGCACTCATTACTGGAATCCATCCGAGAGAAAAATTAGCCATTGATCCGGAAATTAAAGCTGCTCGGGAATTTGGAAATGAAAGTGACGACGTTAAAATTATACATTATCAGGTTGACGTTACCAAAGACCCTGAAGATTATGAGAAAGGACGTGCAAATGGGGAAAGCCTTGTTCATGACTTTGTAAATCCTGACGTTACAAATTCAGATGCTGATTGCGTAATCATAAGCCATTCCCACGTTGAAGGTTATGGCGAAGGATTTTATCTGGCCACTCCCGAGATGGATGATGCATCAGTCAAGACAGCCGGGATAATCAACAACACAACCGAATTCAAATATTATCCAAGAACAGGATATGAAACATACCATTCAACATCAGCAACACTTGTATCAAAGCCAATTGCACAGGCCGGCTATCCGACTTTTGTTTATGAGATTCCTGAAAACATTTCCGATCAGGATTCGACTGAAAAGGCCAAGGCGCTATTCAAGCTAATGGTTAGATACACATAGGCGTTTAAATGAAGCTGGAAGATTATGTATTGATGATTATTTAATCATCAATTTAACATGATCATTGACTAAAAACTACTTTTTAATTTTTAATGTGAAATATCATCATCTAACTTAAAGATAATGAAAGTATCTGTGAAAAAACAAGTAATGGAAATATGCTATCTATATGTAATAGTAAAAAAATAAGGATTTGATTAAATCATCATTTAAACCAATCAGTCATATCTACACCAAGATGTAAACTGACCCATCAGCCAAAACTCCAAACCGTCACCTCTTGATGTGAACTATTGCCCGGAAATAATGACGGCAAGCAAAATTAATCTTTATATACTTTACATAACAAAAACTTAATAAGATAAACGGAGCTGTATGAAATGTTAACTATAAACCAATGTTATGTAGATTTTGTAGATAAAATCTTAAAGCAAGGAAAAGAGACTTATAAGGACTCAAATCATCATTTATTGGAAAATTTAGGTAATTTTTACATTATTGATGACCCATTCGATTTAAAATTCAGGGCAAAATATCAAAACTACACACCTGAAATGTTATTAGCAGACATCAAATCCGGAAAATTCGATATGGAAGGATGTCCAATTAAAAGCGATGCACTATATGAATACGTAAAATCAGCCGAAAACCCTGATGACCAAGGATTCGTATACACCTATCCAAATCGTATCTATGCCCATTTCGATATTGACCAATTCAACACAATGAAGGAAAGAATCCTAACAGCAACCGGATCAAACCGTGCGGTAGCCGTTACAATCGACCCTCAACTCGATTCCGACAGAGAGGACATTCCATGCCTTCAATTCCTGCAATGCCTTGTTCGTAACAATGAGTTAACCATACACTGCATTTTCAGAAGCAATGACATCTTCGGCGCATTCTACTCCAACATGTTTTTCATCGCATATCTTGGATTGAAAATGAAAGAAGAAGTCAACAAGGAAATTATGGGTGAAAAGCTAAACTTTGCTGGTGTTCACTACCACTCAACTTCAGGCCACATCTATAATACCGATTTGAAAGCAGCCCGTAAATTAGTAAAAGCAAATAAATAAGGTTAAAAACCTTATTTATACTATTTTTAACATTTTAAAAAAAATTATGTAATTATTATGTTTGCTGTTGTGCTGGATGCATAGTAATATGTTGAAGCCTTATACTCAATTTCAGCGACATGACTTCCAACACTCAAGTTTTTAGTGGAAAATGTAACTTTACCATTGGAATTTGTGGTTAAAGTATTTTTAACACCATCTACTGTAATATAGACTTTAGCATTGCTAATGGCATTGCCGTTTACATCCTTTAAAGTAGCCACTAGATTTCCGCTACCATAAGAAGCACTAATATCCGGAGCGGTTAAAGCAGTTTCGATCTTTTTCAAATAAATTTTGACATGCTCTAATCCTGACGGATTATGAGTGCTGTCACCTGAATATGAAAGATCCGCATAATAGACTTTAGGATTTAAATCGGCAGCGGCGAATCTAATCTGACCATTGCCATCAGTTACCAAAGTTGTATTAACAACGGTTGTGTCCCTACCGATAACAAGATTAACATCAGCACCGCTAACTGGATTGCCGTTAACATCACTCAAAGTAGCAACAAACTCAACACCACTACCATAAAAAGTAGTAATCGGAGAAGCACTTAAAGTAGTGCCCATCTTATCAACAACAATAACATTCGCAGTTGTATTGGATGCATAATAGTAAGTTGTAGCCTTATAAACAATTTCAGCAACATGATTGCCCATAGCTAAACCCTTAGTTGACAATTTAACCTGACCAGCAGAATCAGTTGTCAAAGTTGATTTCACACCATTGATTGTGATGTATACTTTTGCATTTTTAATAGCCTGACTATAAGCGTCTTTTAAAGTGGCAACCAATACTCCATCTTTATTATAAATAACAGTAACATCAGGAGCAGTTAAAGCAGTTTCAATCTTTTTTAAATAAATTTTGACATGCTCTTTTTCAGTCGGATTATGAGTGCTGTCTCCTAAATATGAAAGATCCGCATAATAGACTTTAGGATTTAAATAAGAAGCAGCAAACCTTATCTGACCATTGCCATCAGTTACCAAAGTTGTATTAACAACGGTTGTGTCCCTACCGATAACAAGATTAACATCAGCACCGCTAACTGGATTACCGTTAACATCACTCAAAGTAGCAACAAACTCAACACCACTACCATAAAATGTAGTAATCGGAGAAGCACTTAAAGCAGTGTCAATCTTATCAACAACAATAACATTCGCAGTTGTATTGGATGCATAGTAATAAGTTGTAGCCTTATAAACAATTTCCGCAACATAACTGCCCATAGCCAAACCCTTGGTTGACAATTTAACCTGGCCAGCAGAATCAGTTTTTAAAGTTGATTTCACACCATTGATTGTGATGTATACTTTTGCATTTTTAATAGCCTGACTGTCAGCGTCTTTTAAAGTGGCAACCAATACTCCATCTTTACCATGTATAACAGTAACATCAGGAGCAGTTAAACTGGTAGCAATTTTCTTTAAATAAATTTTGACATGCTCTTTTTCTGACGGATTATGAGTGCTGTCTCCTAAATATGAAAGATCCGCATAATAGACTTTAGGATTTAAATAAGAAGCGGCAAACCTTATCTGACCATTGCCATCAGTTACCAAAGTTGTATTAACAACGGTTGTGTCTCTACCGATAACAAGATTAACATCAGCACCGCTAACTGGATTGCCGTTAACATC
>CAJGDA010000071.1 GCA_904501935.1 uncultured Methanobrevibacter sp.
AGATTTACATAATCCTCCTTAGGAACAGACTTAGCCTTCAAAACTTCAAGCTCATCATTACGAGCAGAAATCTCATTCTCAAACTTAGTCTGAAGATTTACATAATCCTCCTTAGGAACAGACTTAGCCTTCAAAACTTCAAGCTCATCATTACGAGCAGAAATCTCATTCTCAAACTTAGTCTGAAGATTTACATATTCTTGTTTAGGGATAGTGTTTTCTTTAAGAACATTGAGTTGACCATCTAAGTTTTTAATTTCTGAATAGAATTTGGATTGAAGATCAATATATTCTTCTTTAGGGATAGTTTCTTGTTTTAAATTAGTAATCTCCTCATCCATTGCATTGATTTCAGATTCAAATTGAGTTTGAAGAGAAAGATATTCGTCTTTTGGAATAGATTGCTGTTTTAATATATCTAATTCAGAATTTACTTGATTAATTTCACTTTCTTTTATAAGAATCTCATTATTTTTTTGTTCGAGCTGTTTTTCAAGTTCCATAATTTGAGTTTGAGATTCTACATTATTTTCAAGTTTGATTACTTTAATTTTATATTCATCAATTGTCCTTGAAAGTGAATTAATAGTAGCTTCTTTTTCTGCAATACTCTTGAAAGATTCATTTAATCTTTCATTTACATCAGATAACTCTTTTTTCTTATAATCCCTTAATTGTTCAGCAAAATATTCTTTAATTTCATCAAGAGAATTATTAACAAAATCCAATTCATAAATTCTATCCTCTTGATTTTTAATCAGAATATCCTTCTCATCAAGTTGTTTTTTCAAAAGATTAATTTCATCTTCTGCTTTAAATTTAATAACAGAAACTTCTTTTTCCTTATCTACAATATCTTTTTCGAGTTCTTTTATCCTTTGTGGAGTGTTATCATTAACCCTTTCCACTTCAAGTGCAGTTAAATCGTATTTTAATTTATTAAGCTCTAATAGGCAAGATCGAATTAAAGATTGTAGAGTATCTTTTTCAGCATCAATTCCTATTTCCATTCTATCCCTTAGTTTAAATTTTATCCCTATATCGATTTCAAATTACTAATTTTTTATGAATTTGAAAACTCCGATATATTGTACAATATAATTCCTTGATATAAATTATAACATTCATACTATTTAAATTAAACCCTTAAATGAACCGAAAAATAAAATTAAAAAGAATAAGAAAACAGATTGAAAAATTAGAAAATATTAAAAAAAATAGAAAAAATAAAATGATAAAATTAGAGTATTTTATCATTAATTAACTCAGCATTCAATATTGATGCTCCAGCAGCACCACGAACAGTATTATGTCCAACAAGAACATATTTAAAGCTATTATCAAATGATTGGTCTTTTCTTAATCTACCAACAGTAACAGCCATACCATTACCCGCATTTCTATCCATACGAGGTTGTGGTCTGTCATTTTCTTCTTTGACAATGACAGGATTTTTAGGAGCTGAGAATAAATCTAATTCTTGTGGCAATCCTTTGAAATTTACCAAACTATCTTTAACATCAGCAATGTCAAAGTCATCTTCAAGTTCAATAAATACCGCTTCAGTATGACCATCAATAACAGGCACCCTATGACAAGATGCACTCAATTTGAAATCTGCATTGATTACATCAGTACCATCGAAAGAACCCAATAAATAGAGAGATTCACTTTCCATTTTTTCCTCTTCACCACCGATGTATGGGACGAGATTATCGATAATTGCCATAGATGGAACGCCGTTATAACCTGCACCAGATACTGCTTGCATTGTTGAGACTCTAACAGCTTTTACATTAAAATTATTAACAATAGGTTTTAATGTTAAAGCTAATGCAATTGTTGAACAGTTTGGATTGGTTACAATGAATCCATCCCAGTCATTCTCTTTCTGTTGAGCATCAATCATGTCTAAACATTCAGGATTGACTTCAGGAATTACTAATGGAATATTTTTCTTCATCCTATGTGCACTAGCGTTACTTGCAACAACGTAATCTTTTGCAAATTCTTTTTCAACTTTTAAAGCAAAATCTGCTGGAAGAGAAGAAAATACAATATCAACATCATTATCCATTGCATCAGCGCTGGTTTCAACAACCTTAATGTCTCTAACAGATTCTGGCATCTCTTCATTCATATACCAAGTAGTAGCATCTTCATATCTTTTACCTGCAGAACGTGAAGACGCTGCTAATGCTGTAACTTCAAAATCTGGATGGTTTTCAAGTAATTGGATAAATCTTTGACCAACCATACCAGTTGCACCAAGTACACCTACATTTACCATATAACTCACCTATTCTAATCCTAAAACATCATTCATGCTACTAACAACACCTTTTTGTGCAGTTGGAACATATCTTATAGCTCTTATTACCCCAGCGATGAAAACTTCCCTGGTATGAGCTTGATGTTTAACTTCCAATCTTTCACCGTCACCCACAAACATTACGATGTGGTCTCCAACAATATCCCCACCACGGATAGCGTGAACCCCAATTTCATCTGAAGTTCTTTTACCGACCAAACCTTTTCTTCCGAAAATTCCAACTTCCTCTGGATCGCGCTCAAGTGCATCAGCAATCACTTCAAATGCAGTCATTGCAGTTCCAGATGGAGCGTCTTTTTTCTGATTGTGGTGTGCTTCAATAATTTCAATGTCAAAATCATATAAAAGAGGGGCTAGTTTCTTTAAAGTGTTGAAAAATACATTTACACCAATAGCCATGTTTGATGAAATTACTGCACCAACATTATTTTCTTCAACATTTTTAATGTTGGATTCCATTTGTTCATCAGTAAAACCTGTGGTTCCAACGACAATATCAACACCGCAAGCTGTAGCCACTTTAATTGTTTCGACTGCAGCCGGAGCAATAGTAAAATCAACTAATACTTCCGCACCAGAGGATTTTAAAGTTTCCTCTAAGTCTTCAGAACCGACAATTTGAACTCCAAGCTCTTCAGTTCCAGCTTGAAGGCCAGCGTCCCTACCAGCAAGAGGAGTGTTAGGCATTTCAATAGCTGCAACTACTTCCATATCCTCTTGTTCTGTGATTCTTCTAATAATACCGGAGCCCATTCTTCCTGCGGCCCCAGTTACTGCAACTTTAATCATAATATTACCAACTTAAATTAAACCAGAATCTTTTAATGAATTTTTAAGCACTTCCAAGTTTTCTTCTTTCATATCATACAAAGGTGGTCTTAAAGGTCCGGAAGGAAGTCCCATTATATTCATTGCTGTTTTAACAGGTACAGGATTACTTTCAATGAAAAGAGCCCTAATTAATTCAAGCATTTCATAGTGAAGTTCTAATGCTCTTGTGTAATCATCATTTAAAATACTATCAACCATTAAAACCATTCTTTTAGTATCAATATTTGCGGATGCACTAATTACTCCTGTTCCTCCAACAGCCATAATAGGTAATGTTAAAGAATCTTCACCAGAGAGAATATTGAATTTGTCTTCAAGACCTTCATGAGTAAGTGCTCTATAAATGTCTGATACTTTATCTACACTTCCACTAGCTTCTTTAATTGCATCTACACCATCAATTTTAGCCAATTCAACAACTGTATCTACATCAATGTTAATTCCAGTACGTGATGGGACGTTATATGCAATAAGTGGAATATCACAAGATTCAGCGATTGTGCGATAGTGATTTACTAAAGAGTGTTGTTGTGGTTTGTTGTAATATGGAGTAATTAACAATGCGGAATCAGCACCTGCATCATAAGCAAATTGGGTAAGGGATAATGCTTCAGTAGTAGCATTACTTCCAGTTCCAGCAATTGTTTGAACTCTACCATCAACTTCATCTACTAAAATTTCAATGACCTTATGATGTTCATCATGGGTCATAGTAGCAGATTCACCAGTAGTACCTGCACCAACTAAACCGTTGACACCTTTGTCAATTAAATAATTAATATTTGATCTAAATCCTTCTTCGTCAAGTGTTCCTTCTTTTGTAAATGGAGTAACCATTGCAACGTATGTTCCTTCAAAATTCATTTTAAAACCTCGCTAATAAGCTCATGTGCTTTTTCACCATCTTCCCAGTCGACAAATAAGACAACTGCAGTTTGTGATGAAGTAATTTCTAATATGTTAATGTTATTTTTCCTAAGTGGTTCTGTAATTTCAGATATTATACCTGGAGTTTCAATAATATCCGGACTAACAAATGTAATCATTGCTGTGTCCCTTCCAAGAGATAATGAACTTAAAACATCAGTATCAATAACCAACTGATGTAATAAATGATATGCTTTGTTAGAATCTGCTTTATCAACAAAAACAGTTATTGAATTTTGACCTGCAGATATGCCGAAAATATTTATACCATCATTAGCAAGACGGGTTGTCATGCTAGCCATCAAACCAACTTTTTTAAGCATTGCTTCGCCAACAATAGCTATAAGTGAAATAGGATCTTTATAAAGGGTTACGCACTTTAACATTTCGCCCTCAAAAGGTCCGACAATACGTGTTCCCTTTGAATTTAAATCACCGTGAGCGAAATTAATAATTTTTGCACTGATTAATGGATCTTTATATTTTAATGCATGAGGATGTAGAACCTGTGCTCCATGAGTGGCTAAATCTCTTAATTCCTCTACAGAAATTGTTTCCAACAATTCAGCATCTTCTATTTTATTAGGGTCAGTTGACATTACACCATCTACATCAGTAACTATAACTACTTCATTAGCATCCAGACAATGCCCAAGTAAAAATGCTGTAATATCACTTCCACCCCTTCCTAAAGTTGTGATTTCACCGCTAGGACCCTTTCCTAAAAATCCACAGATGACCGGAATAACTCCCTGATTAATAAGTTGTTTAATTCCTTCAGCTTTCTTATGAGTTGTATTTAAATCAATTTTTGCTTCTAAAGAATTGGAATCAGTCATAATTGGCCATAATTCATTATAAGGGTCAATGAATTCAGACTTCACACCTAATGATTCAATAGTTGCTGAGAATAATCTAGAACTAGTTAACTCCCCCATAGCCATAATCTCTGCCTTCTGCTTATCAGTTAAACTACTACCAATAGCTTCATTAGATAATCCAATGAGCTCATCAGTAGTCTTGTTAACAGCTGAAACTATAACTACTACCTGACTACCTTTCATATACTCATTTACCACGGACTGCGCCGCTTTTTTAATTCTGGAACCATCACCAACCGATGTTCCACCAAATTTTACTACTATCAAATCCATTAAGTTCACCTATTTCTTAAAAATTCACGAAATTTTGTTAAAATATGTATCAACAAAATATTCATATATATCTTTATCTGACCATATTAATAAACTTTATAAAAAGATATTGAATAAAAAAAAGTTTAGGAATACAAAAAAATATTATTAAAAAAAGAGTAAGAAAAAATATGAAAAAAGCTTAGTCTTTGGTTTGTTCTAACCTTACAAGCCTTGTAACATATCCTGCAATTTTATTTCTTAAGTGTTTAGTACTTACAGTAGAGTATTCTTGTACTAATTTTTTATTTTCTTCAAAATCAGTAGTGAAAACACCTTTGTGAGTTTCAATAAGTTCTTTAGCTAAACGTTTAACAAATGAAGTTCTAATATTGCCCATTAACATTCCTCCTTAAAATTTCTTTTTGTTCATTTTTATTTAAAATAGTCAGCATATCTACGATTTGATTAACAATATCAACATCAAGACCATTTTCTTCAGAAAATTTCTCTATTTTTTTATGAATATCCTCTTCTCTTGATTTATCATAAATTGGCATTCCAATATATTCCTTACAAAGAGCTATGTCTTTTGCAAGAGAAGTTCTCTGAGAAATTAAATCAAATAACTCATTATCGATTTCATCAATACGATCTCTACATTCTTTGAGTAACAGCTCCGCCTCTTTTTTATCTTTAAAAGAAATTCCTTCAAAACTCTTACTCAAAAAAATCACCAAATTGATAATAATGATAATAATATAATTTATTATTATACTAGTATTTAAACTATATGATTATATTAACTTACAGCCTATATTATCCACATTTGTTTCCATAACCTTGCCTTCATATTTATCCCATGATGATTTAATATCATCAATTGAATCTTGACTAGCAATGGCAACAAAAGATGAGCCTGTTCCAGACAAACCAGAAGCTAAAGCACCGGCTTCAAGTGCATCTATTGCTATTGTTGAATCAAAGCCCAAAGTTGCTGAATAAATCAATCCGTTTAAGTTTAATGCTTTAAAATAGTTCTTATTGCATGCAAAATCAAAAGCTGTTTCAACTAATGGAGCCAATAATTTCATTCTGTCAGGATTTGAGTCACCAGATTTTGAATAATAATTCGGCATATAAACCAAAACAGGATATTCATCCATATTTTCTTTTATAATGAATTCCCTATTTTTATTATCAGTTACAACAACTCCTCCAAAGTAAGATGCAGTTGCATCATCAAATGAACCCGTTATTGTAACACCTGCTTCTAAAGAAGCGTCAATTGCCATATTAATAACTTCCAAATCTTCAAGAGGTTTCAAATCAAACTCTTCAGATATAATGGAAGAGACTACTTTGACAATTGCATTAGATGAAGCGCTGCTACTGGACAATCCAGATGCCATAGGTAATCGTGATTTTGTTTTTAATTCAATGCCGAAGTCTTTTTCATCAATATCATAAAAATTAAAAACATTCTGAACACATAGCTCCATCAGAGTATTATCTGCACCAACATCATTCATGCAGGAAATCCCTTCAGAAGTTGTTTTGGCCACACATTCAATATCCAATCCAATACCAAATGCAGAACCAAAACCTGTTGCAATTGCATTAATAATAGTGGCTGAACCAGGTGATCTAACCTTTTTCTCCATTATTTCAACTCCTCATATGGAATTGTTACTTTTGAAAAGTCCATCGCACGATTTCTTGCATTGAGTGATAAAACTAATCTTAAATCCTCATCACTAATTAATTTATCAATAGCCCCCGCAATTGATGAGACCTTATTAGGATCTACAAGCAGACCAACATCATTATTAATTATTTCAGTGATTCCACCAACATTACTGCCTATGACTGGTTTTCCGCAGGCCAAAGCTTCAATTAAAACCAAACCGAAACTTTCCGAAAATGACGGCAACACCAGCACATCACAGCTTGGAATAATATTTTCGACATCATTTCTGGAACCTGTGAAAATTACATCCCTAATATTTTCATCTTCAACCTTTTTTGTTAGTTTTTTAAATTGTGGTCCATCACCTACAATAACCAAATAATAATCGCTACTGGTTATTTTTTTAGCTTCCAAAAGAGAATCTACATTTTTTCTTTTGATTAAGTTACCTACGAAAAGAACAATAGGTTTATCCTCAAGTTTATTTTCCTTTTTAAATGAATCATTTTTATTTGATGAGAATTTATCAATATCTACTGAATTCCAGCATAGCTTTGTTTTATTTGAAATTCCTTGAACTCCTGTTGCAATAATCTCATGCCTTAATGCATTGCTGACTGCAAGAACTACATCAGCATCTTTTAAAACTTTTTTAAGAGTTGATCTCATTAATGGCTGTTTCTTATATAATTCAAACATGTCTGAACCATGTGCTGTGACATAAGTTTTAATACCCCGTTCCTTTCCGACCTCAACAGCTGCAGCCCCTGCAGGGAACAAATAATGGCCATGTATTATGTCAATGTTTTCCTTTTCTAGAAGTTCATTTAATGCTTTCTTTGCATTGATTTTGAACATTAAACCCCTAACACCAGGAATATTTAAACCTTTAGTGCCGATGACATGGATTCCGTCAATATCCTTAATATCTTTATGAGGATAAGTAATTACATAAACTTCATGGCCTTCACTGACTAACTGTTTGGATAAAGTATGAATATGAACTCCAACACCACCCACATGAGGCGGGAATTGACCAACCATAGCTATTTTCATGATAAATAAAACTCCATTAAACTTTTAATATTATATAATGAAATTATTGTTTAAATAA
>CAJGDA010000072.1 GCA_904501935.1 uncultured Methanobrevibacter sp.
ACTTTGGATGCTGGTCTTGTTTTAGTTGGTAGTTATGAGAATGTTACTGCTGCTGGTAATGTTTTAACCTGGTGTATTGGTGAGATGGCTCCTTATTCTAGCAGGAATTTGACTATTGTCACTAAGGCTGTTGAGGAAGGTATTTTGAACAATACTGTTGTTGTTGTGACTTCTACTAATGAGACTGATGAGACTAATAATAATGCTTCTAATAGTACTCAGGTTGATCCTATTTGTGATTTAGTAATCAATAAGACTGTGTCTAATGCTTCTGCTCATAAAGGAGATCTTATTAATTGGACTATCATTGTTACTAATAATGGTCCTAGTGTTGCTAAGGCTGTTGTTGTCAATGATTCTTGGAATGAAGGTCTTGAATTAGTTGGTAGTTATGATAATGTGACTGTTTCTGGTAATGGTTTTGTTTGGAATGTTGGGGATATGGATCCTTATACTTCTAAAGAGCTTATTATTGTTACTAATGTCACTACTACAAATGTTACCATTATTAACGTTGTAAATACAACTACAGATACTAATGAGACCAATAAAACCAATAACAATGCTTCTAATGAGACTGTTATTCCTCCTGAAGCTGATTTAGTGATTAATAAGACTGTGTCTAATGCTTCTGCTCATAAAGGTGATACTGTAACTTGGACTATTACTGTTACTAATAATGGTCCGGATACTGCTGTTAATGTTGTTGTTAATGATGTTATTGAAGAAGGTTTAGTTGTTGTTGGTGTTTCTGGTGGCGTGCTTACTGACGGTGTTTGGACTGTTGGTGATCTTGCTAAAGGCGAAAACGCTACTTTAATTGTTGAAACACAAATTAATGCAACTAATACAACTCTTGTTAATAATGTTAACACAACTTCTGACACTTATGATCCTAATGAGACTAATAACAATGCTACTAATGAGACTGTTATTCCTCCTGAAGCTGATTTAGCGGTTACTATTACTAATAACTTTGAGGAATCTGGTGAGACTTGTCATAATGGTGATACTATTGTTTGGACTATTGTTGTTACTAATAATGGTCCTGATGATGCTATTAATACTATTTTGAATGATGTCTTGCCTGATGGTGTTATTTATGTAAGTCATAACAATGAGAACGGTACTTACGATAATGAAAGTGCTGTTTGGAGTATTGGTGACTTGCCTGTCGGTGAGAGTGTAACTTTAACTATTACTACTATAGCAAACACAACTAATGCTACAGTTTACAGAAATGTTTCAGTTTCATCTGATACTTATGATCCTGATTTAAGTAATAATGCTGATAACAGTTCTGTGGATATTCCACCTGAAGCCGACTTAGAAGTAACTATTACTAACAACTTCGAAGAGGAAGGTACCTCTGCTCATAATGGCGATGAAGTTATTTGGACAATTACCGTAACCAATCACGGACCTGATGATGCAATTAACACAATATTGAAAGATGTATTACCTGACGGATTAATTTACGTTTCAGACGATTCTAATGGTACTTATGATAATGAAAGTGCTGTTTGGACTATTGGAGATTTACCTGTTGGTGAAACCGTAACTTTAACTATTAAAACTATAGTTAACACTTCAAATACTACAATTAATAGAAATGTTTCAGTTTCATCCGATACCTATGACCCAGATTTAAGCAATAATCAAGATAATAGCTCTGTTGATGTCATTGCTGAGGCTGATTTAGAAGTTATCAAATTAGTTTCTGATGATGCTCCTCACAAAGGTGACAAAATCACTTGGACCATCATTGTTACAAACAATGGTGGAGATGCTGCTGTAAATACAGTAGTAACCGATAAACTACCTTCCGGTTTAGTTTATGTTTCAGATGATTCTAACGGTGCTTATGATTATGAGACTGGAATCTGGACAGTAGGCGACCTTGCAAATGGAGAATCTGCTACTTTAAATATTGAAGTTATAGTTGATACCACTAATGCAACTATTACTAATGTGGCAAATGTGACTTCCGATACATATGATCCTAATGAGACAAATAATAATTGCAATAATTCAACTGATGTTCCTCCTGAAGCTGATTTAGTGCTTACCATTGAACCTAGCACTACTTTGGTAACAGTTGGCGACAAAATTGAATTTACTGTTACTGTAGTCAATCAAGGACCAGATACTGCAGAAAACACTCGTGCATTTATTAATTTGCCGGATGAGTTAAAACTTTTAGGATTTAAACCATCTAAAGGAACTTATGATCCGGAAACTGGAATTTGGACCATTGGAGATTTAGCTCCTGGAGAAAAAGTTACTCTCGTGCTTGAAACTCAAGCTTTAGCAAGTGGTAAATTTGTTGTAGAAGCAAACACTGTATGTGATACATACGAAAGTGACCTTACTAACAACAATGATACTACTGAAGTAGAGGTAACTGATATTCCTCCGGTTGAAGGGGATACTCCTGCCGAATCTTCTACCCCAGTACCTCCAAAAATGCATGCTACAGGTAATCCAATTGTGATTGCACTTTTAGCATTACTTGCAATTGCGGGCATATCATTAAAAAGGAAAAGTTAAACACTTTAAATGGGAAATTTAATTTTCCCATATTTTTTATTTTTTACACAAATTTTAATTCAATTTTAATAAAAGATTTGAATGATAATTTAATAGTTTATATCATATTCCTATTTTTTAAAAGAACTTACTTTTTAAAATTTTAAATTATCGTCATAGATTTTCAAACATGAACTCTATCATGGGTACTGTATTCGCCTTAAAGACTATTTTTTCAAAATCATATTATTATAAAAAAGATTAATGAAATATATAATAGTGATTTGATTAAACAGTGTGATTAAATGAAAAGTGATAGCGTTAAAAAAGGAATTCAAAGAGCGCCACACAGGTCCCTTCTAAGGGCTTGTGGACTCGATGATGATGATTTTAAAAAACCGTTTATTGGTATAGCGAATAGTTTTACAGACATTGTACCGGGCCATATTCATTTAAAAGAGCTTGTTGAGTTTGTAAAAGAGGGAATTGTCGCTGCCGGAGGTATTCCATTTGAATTTGATACTATGGCAGTTTGTGACGGAATAAGCATGAACCATGAAGGAATGAAATATTCACTTCCTTCAAGAGAAATTATTGCGGCAACTGTTGAAAGCATGGCAAAAGGCCATGCCTTTGATGGATTGGTGTTAATTCCAAGTTGTGATAAGGTGGTTCCGGGAATGATAATGGGTGCGGCAAGAGTGAATGTCCCGTCCATTGTAGTCACTGGCGGACCTATGCAATCCGGTGAATATAAAGGAAAACCTGCCGATTTGATAACTGTTTTTGAAGCAGTTGGAGCTTATTCAGCCGGCAACATGACTGAAGAAGAAGTCAATGAACTTGAAAAATGCGCATGTCCTGGGGCAGGAAGCTGTTCCGGTTTATTCACAGCAAATACCATGGCATGCATTACAGAAACATTCGGATTGTCCCTTCCTACATGCGCGACAACCCATGCAAGAACAGAAGAGAACAATCAAATTGCATTCGAGTCAGGAAAGCAAATAATCGAACTTGTAAAAGAGGACATCAAGCCATCCGATATTTTAACACAGGAAGCGTTCAACAATGCAATTACAGTTGACATGGCATTGGGCGGTTCATCAAATACTGCGCTGCACATTCCAGCAATCGCCAGCGAAGTCGAAGGCATTGACGTGGATTTGGAATTGTTTGATGAAATCTCAAGAAAGGTTCCTCATATCACTCTCATTTCTCCGGCGGGTGAGGATTCCATGATGGATTTACACCTGGCGGGCGGTATTCAGGCAGTATTGAAAACATTGGGAGAAAAGATTGATACCGATCAATTGACTGTAACAGGCAAAACAGTTAAAGAAAACTTGGAAAATTTTGAAAATAAGAATACAGACGTTATTCATACCATGGATAATCCTGTTCACGAAGATGGTGGAATTGCAATATTGAAAGGTAATCTTGCTCCTAACGGCAGTGTTGTCAAAAAAGGTGCTGTTGCAGATCATCTGATGCATCTTAAAGGTCCTGCAAAAGTGTATGACAGTGAAGAGGATGTGACAAAAGCAATTTTTGACCATGAAATTGAAGAGGGAGACATTGTTGTAATCAGGTATGAGGGACCGAAAGGGGGTCCTGGAATGCGTGAAATGTTAAATCCGACTTCCGCTCTTGCAGGAATGAACATTAAGGATGTTGGTTTGATTACTGATGGAAGATTCTCAGGAGGAACCAGAGGACCTTGTGTTGGACATGTTTCACCGGAAGCAAGGGAAGACGGCCCGATTGCCGCCATTCAAAATGGTGATATAATAGAAATTGACATTAACAATAGGCTAATCAGTGTCGAATTGACTGATGAAGAGATTAAGGCAAGACTCGAATCAGTTAAGCACCCGGAAAGTGACGTTACCGGATGGTTGGCATTATATCAAAAACTTGTTCACTCCGCAGATACCGGTGCTATCCTAAGGTAGTGTTAACATGGAAATTCTTAACTATTCCCAAATCGATTTAGCCGAAACAATTAAAAGGTCAGAAGAGGATGTAAACAAAGTTTTAGACATAGTTTCAGATATTCTCGATAATGTTAAAAACAATAAGGATGATGCCATTCGCGAATATACTGAGAAATTTGATCAGGTTACAATAGAAGATTTGAGGGTATCCGAAGATGAAATCAAAGAGGCCTACGATACGTTAGATGATTCATTGCTTGTTGCCTTAAAACAAGCAGCATCCAACATTGAAAAATTCCATAAAAAGCAAATCCCATCCGAATGGGAAATAGAAGTCAATCCGGGAATTGTCGCAGGTCAAATCGTAAGGCCAATTAACTCAGCAGGCTGTTATATACCTGGCGGAAGGGCAGCTTATCCTTCTTCAATATTAATGACAGTAATTCCGGCAAAGATTGCAGGCGTTGAAAAGGTTGTATGCGTCACACCTCCACAGAAAGACGGTAAGATTCTGGATGCAATTCTTGTTGCAGCCGATATTGCCGGAGCCGATGAGATATATAAGGTCGGAGGAGCGCAGGCAATTGCAGCCCTTGCATATGGAACTGAATCAATACCAAAAGTCGAAAAGATTGTAGGTCCGGGCAATATATTCGTCACAGCCGCAAAGAAACTGGTCTATGGTCAAGTGGACATCGAGTTCCCGGCAGGTCCGTCTGAAGTGTTGATATTGGCGGATGAAACTGCAAACCCTGAATTTTTGGCAACCGACATATTGGCTCAGGCAGAGCATGATCCGAATGCATCCTGCTTTTTGGTAACCGATTCAAAGGATTTGGCGCTTAAAACCGATAAATTCGTAAAGGAATTGACTGAAGTTGCCCCTAGACGTGAAATTATTGAAGAGTCATTGTCCAAAAGTGGAAAAATCATAATCACTGACACTTTTGAGGAAGCGGTTCATGTTACAAATGAATATGCTCCTGAACATTTAATCATATCCACAGCCGATGATGATGAAGCATTATCACAAATTAAAAATGCAGGTTCAATATTTTTAGGCGCTTATTCACCTGTTGCGGCAGGCGATTACGGATCCGGAACCAACCACGTTTTACCAACAGGCGGCGGAGCCAAAATGTATTCAGGCCTATCAACAGAGGCATTCATTAAAAAGCCAACCGTTCAAAGAATCACAAGAGAGGGCCTTGAGGAATTGTCAAAGACTTCAGTGCCGATTGCCGAATATGAAGGGTTCTTTGCTCATGCAAATTCATTCAAGACAAGATTGAGAGATGATTAGATGGATTTTGAAAGAGTCGATATGAGGCAGATGTCTCAAGAGGAAATGATTAAAGCCCATCAGATGTCTGAAATAGTTTTTAAGATTAATCATACAATGCCGAACACCGAAGAATACAATAACTTGATTAAGGAGTTATTGGGAGACAATATCGGTGAAAATAGTATGATTATGGCGCCTATTGCAGGAGCCGCTTTCGATCATTTGAAAATTGGAAACAATGTGTTTATTAATTCGAATGCTCTAATTATGGCTCGAGGCGGAATTACAATAGAAGATGATGTAATGTTTGCGGCGAATGTCCAGTTGCTATCAAATAATCATGACGAGTATGACAGGCAGGTTTTAACTTGCAAACCAATTCATATTAAAAAAGGAGCTTGGATAGGTGCCGGCGTTAGCATTCTTCCCGGTGTGACAATAGGCAAATATGCCATTGTAGGTGCGGGGGCCATTGTCACAAAAGATGTTGGGGACTATGAAGTTGCTGTCGGCGTTCCTGCAAAAATTGTGAAAACTTTAGATAAGGATAAATTTGATGATTGAATTTATCCTTTATTACAATTTTTTATTGATTGTTCTCGTTTTACCACTTTAATGGTGATGGATTGTATAAGTTGATTCGTGATTTTTCAAGGTCTTCAAGCCAAAATTTTCATGTAATTCTTCCTAACTTTATTTTTGACAGATTTTAACCCTTATTTTTTTAAATAACTCTTTTTAATCTCATTTCAGTTAACTTTATATAATATGTTTGTAAATATTATATTCAAGAATATGAGTTTTCATATTCTATACATTCTATACAAAAGAAAGAAATTAGGTAATAAACAGTTGTCTAATCTTACGGTACTTGGACAACACTCTTTTTAAAAGTATTATTTATTTTCACTTTTAAAATTAAATTATTTTTACAAACCTCGAGGTGAATAATTTGCAAGGTTTATTAAACGATTGGAGAAGAACTCACTATGCAAAAGATGCCACTCCTGAAATTGCAGGCAGTGACGTCACCATCATGGGTTGGGTACATGAAATTCGTGATTTGGGCGGAATCATCTTTGTAATTATCAGAGATGTGACCGGCAGAGTTCAAATTACAGCTCCAAGTAAAAAAGTAGAAGCAGAAATATTAGAAGATTTAAGATCATTTAGAAAAGAATCAGTCGTTGCTATTAAAGGTGCAGTGCAAGAAGCTCCAAAAGCACCAAACGGTGTTGAAATTATTCCTAAAGAAATCAGGGTATTAAACTTGGCCAACCAGCCTTTACCAATGGATCCTACTGAAAAAGTTCAAGCCGGAATCGACACAAGATTAGATTCAAGATTCTTGGATATCAGAAAAGAAAACGTTTCAGCAATTTTCAAAATTAAAGGTCAAATGTTCCATACCATCAGAGATTTCTTCTATGACAATGGATTTTATGAAATTAACACTCCTAAACTCGTGGCATCCGCTACCGAAGGAGGAACAGAATTATTCCCAATTACTTACTTTGAAAAAGAAGCATTCCTAGGACAATCCCCTCAATTATACAAACAGATGATGATGGGTGCAGGAATGGACAAGGTATTTGAAATAGGCCAAATCTTCAGGGCAGAAGAGCATGATACCTTAAGACACTTGAACGAAGCTGTTTCCATTGATGCAGAAGCTTCATTCGCTGATGATGAAGATGTAATGAAAATCCTAAATGACATGCTCATTCAGGTATTGACAGATGTGAATGAAAACTGTGCTGATGAATTGGAAATTTTAGGTCATGAATTGGAAGTGCCTTCCGGCGATTTCCCTGTTGTGACTTATGATGAAGCCGTTGATATTGTTAATTCAAAAGACGTATCCATGGAATGGGGTGAAGACCTATCCCGTGAAGCTGAAAAAGCATTAGGCGATACCATGGGCGGATTCTATTTCCTAACCAGATGGCCTACAGAAATCAAACCGTTTTATGTAATGC
>CAJGDA010000073.1 GCA_904501935.1 uncultured Methanobrevibacter sp.
ATAAAGCAGTTAAAATCATTGATATCATGATTGGAATTGCCAATTTTTTCACAGCCTTTTCAGGTTCTCCTCTCATTAACTCCACATTTTTATTTGCCATATTGAATCCCTCTTTAATTATCATTAAGCAGTTTTTCGCTTTTTCTAGCTATTTGTCTTAACTGATTTTTTGTTTTTTCATCTAATTTGTCAATTCCAACATTTCTTTCCCATTCTTCAAAATCTTTTATTAATAAAATAGCCAGGTCTTTTCCTTTTTTGGTTGTTTTTAAAATGTATTTTCTTCTATTGTTTTCATCAATTTTTCTTTCCACATAATCTTTATCTTCTAATTTTTTCAATGCTTTAGCTATTGTCCCTTTGCTTTGACCGAATATGTTTGCCAGGTCGTCTTGTGATAAATTTTTTCTTTTATGTATTGCCATCAAATAGCGACCTTCATGAACCATATCTATTTGGTTTGGATTTTTCATAGAGTATTTTAGTTTGTTTCTGGATATATGATGAATTAATGCAATAAAAGGCATTGAATCAAATTTATCGAGCTCGTTATTTTCTGAAGTCATGTTTTTCACTAATAAATGATTCATTTGATAGACTAATGTCTAAACTTATTCTGTAATGAATAATATATAAATGTTTCCAAGGAAACTGTTTATCAATAAACAATTGTTTTGAAATAGTTTATATTGGTGGTTGTCATAGTTATTATTAGGTGGTATTTTGGATTATGAAGCCATAATTAAAGAAAAATTCCCAAATTGTAATGTTGAAGTGATTACGCCCGATGTTTTTGAGTTGGAAACCTTAATTGAGTACATTACTGATGATATTGTTGTTTATAAGCCCCATTCCGTCTTTGTGTATAGGCATTTAATCAGATTCATGATGAATGTAGGTCATAGGGGAAAAATTTATTATTTGGATGGTTTTTCGGATGAGGATTTGAAATTGATTCATGCGGGCCTTCTAAAATTCACATGGAAAAGGGATGTTAAGATTAATCTCTTCAAGCATGCAAATCCTGATAAAGAGGTATTGGGTTTATAAATTAACCAAAACTTATTTGAAAGAAATAAATATCTGTTCATATTCGGAGTTATGGCCATTTTGTTCTGGGTGTCCAGTCAATGCTTAAGCTATAGGACTTCAAATCCCTATTTTTTTAATCATTGAAAAAATTCATCACAGTACTCGCAATAGTAACTATAATCGCTTTCACAGCAATTTCCGATAATTATTTCATTATCCATGGATTCGATAGCCAATTCGTCGGTTGGTTCGCCATGGAATACTTTTTTCAATTCTCTTTTGCATTTTGGACAACTTTTCATATGTTTAAATTATATTAATTATGAATGTTAAATATTAGTGTAGGTGTAAATATGCTTATTAATATTGGGGCTGAATTCGGCACACATTTGGAAACTAGCGAAGTTGCAGTTGAATTGATTGATATTCTAAATAAGATACCTAAAGATGATTTCATAATTGATTTTAAGGATGTTACATTCATAACTATGAATTTTGCTCAGGCTTATTACAATTCTAAATATCAATCCGAAAAAAAGATATCTGAAATCAATATTTCAGATGAGATTAGCGTTGTAATGGGTGCTGCTGATGAGGCATGCAATCCTTAATTCTTTTTTTTATTCTGATAATTTTCAAGGAAAATATTTAATTAACTTAAAAAGAAATAATATAATGTTATTACTAACAAGTTTGGAAATGGATTACTATAGTACTTTCCTGTTTGGAAGTTTAATTATAAACTTTGAAATATTGTAAAGGGTGTTTAAGTGAGTGAACAAAAATTAGAGATTTTTAATGTTTTGAATTATTTAAGTAGAGGTTATGAACTCGAAAATATTTTAAAAGAGGGAACTTTCGGAACTTTCCCATCTGCACAAGATTGTATTAAATATTTAGTGGATGAAGGATACCTTGAAGGGGAATTTGATGATGGTTCCAGTAGCGGAGCATTAACCGCTGAAGAGATATCTAAAAAATACACTGTTGCAGAACTAAAAGATATTTTAAGAGAAAACGGTTTAAAAGTTTCAGGTAAAAAGCAAGAGCTCGTTGAAAGAGTTTTACCTGTCTTAAATGACGATTCAAGTGAACCTGCTAGTAAAGATGTATCTTATGACTTGGAATTAACACAAAAGGCAAAAGAATTCCTTGATGAAAATCAATGGATTGATCTTTACATGTTTGCGATTGCAATGTTCCGCTTTGATGATTATGAAACATATGTTAACAATTCATCAGATGATATGATTCAAACTGCACATAATTTCTGTGATGAAGTCATATCAAAAGCATTGATGGCAAATCAATTTTTAATATTTATCGATGGTCTTTCCGCAAAGGCACATGTATTTGCATATGTTGGAGACTATGAATCATTCTTGGATTATGATTTGCAACGTTTCATCTTAGGATTAAACCCAATCTTTATGGATGCTCAAAGCTATGCAACATATGATGTTGTAAATTATGCAAATATTCTTAATTTAAAAAATGTCACTGAAAAATTAGATTTAGGTAGTTTAAAGAAAAGATTTGATAGAATTTGGGTAAAATCAAATATTAAAAATACTACCGTGCCTAAAAAGACAGCATTTAAAATCTTGCAAAATTCATTCGCAATTGCAGATGAAGAAAATGCAAGTGAAAGATTCGAAGAACTTAACTTCGATTTAAAAGAAAAATACTTTGATAAAAAATTTGGAATTTAGATTATGAGAAATAAAGTTGCTGGAATTGCATTTATAATAGGAAGTTTGTTCTATGTTATAGCTGAAGCTATTTCTGCGGCTTTTTTCAACGCTTCCCTTTTCAACACCTATGTTTTCCATACAATTTCGGAACTCGGAATCCCAAATGGAAATTCGCCGTTGTTCTGGCTGATGAATTCCGCTTTTATCTTAATTGGTTTAGTTCTTATTTTTGGCAATTTTTACAGGTTTAAAGATTACATCGTTAAAAATAAAGTTCTTTTCTATATTTTTACGTTAGTAACTGGCATAGGTGTCATTATTGTTGGACTGGTTCATGGCGGAAACCCATTCACGCTTGGCTACCATATGTTGGGTGCCATGATGGCGATTTTGGGAGGCAATATCCTTCTAATTATTGTTTCAAGGTCAATGCAGGAATTTGGAATCTATCAAAAATTAACACTAATTTTAGGGCTATTCGGTTTAATGGTATTCTGGATAATGTTTTTCAACATGGAACTGGGATACATGCCTGTCTTTGAAAGGCTGTCCGTATACACAATGATAATATGGAGCTTTTTAACTGGAGTTTATATTCTTGGAAATTTTCATGAATCATCTTGAATATTGTCATTAAGTGTGGAGTTTGATATAGTCTCTCACTCTATTTTTTTGAAATTATTTAGTAAAATTGAGTAAATACTATTGAATTTTTACTAAATTTTTTATTAAGTATTTTTGTTTAAATTTTTAGATATTCATTAAAAATATTTCATTTTTTTTAAAATTTTCAAAATAATCGTATCTTATATCTGGGTTGACCATTTATATTTTTTCATATGTGAAATTAAATATTTTTTCTGATGATTCTTTTAAATTATTTAGTTTTTTATTTCATACATTATATTTTTTGCAATATTAAATAACTTTTTATATGTTTTTTTATAGACTTTTAATTGTATTAAATGATATTTTTTAAGTTTGATTGTATGAAAGATATCTATTTATCAAAATATTTTGAGGATTAATGAAAATGAAGTTCAAAAAGAGCATGCTTATATTGATTCTTGCTGTTTTTCTCATCAGCATTGCTGGCGTATGTGCCAGTGATGTGAATGATAGGGTAATTTCTGGTCAAGAGAATACAGTAATGGAGTCAACTGATGAAAACATGATGGCTGTTGAAGATAGTGAACCCACACTCAACACAGCAAAAACTGGGGAAATATTGTCTGAAAGTGCTGATGATGAGTTTATGGGTGTGGAAAATGATTTGGATGAATTAAGTGCTAATCCGGGCACATATTCCGGGCTGTCTAGTGAGATAGGTTCTGGAGGAAATATTGTATTGGCACACGATTATTATACCTATGATAATGGTAGCACAATTTCAATATCAATTGATAATAGTGTTATTGATGGTAATGGTGCGATTATTGATATGAATGGATCAAATATTCGAGCATTTAATGTAATCGCTTCTGGTGTAACAATTAAAAATCTAACCATTAAAAACGGCGATGTAACTGAGGATAATTGTGGTGCTGTTTACTTTGAGAAGACTGGTGGTGTTGAAAATTGTAATTTTACGAATAACAAAGCAACCTCCGGTAGTGGGGGTGCTGTTTACTTTAATGGCAATGGCGAAATTGTAAATTGTAATTTTATTGATAACAAAGCAACCGCAGGAGGTGCAGTTTACTTTGATGAGCAAGGTGCTGTATCAAATTGTAATTTTACTAATAACACAGCATATGAACGTGGTGGTGCAATTTTCTTCACTGGTAATTCGGATGTAACAAGTTGTATTTTTGTTAATAATAATGTTTCCGGTTGGGGTGGTGCACTTTACTTTAAGGATGATGGTAATGTAACAAAGTGTATTTTTGTTAATAATACTGCTTTTAAGTATGGTGGTGGAATTTTCATTATAAATAATGGTGAAGTAACAAATTCTAATTTTACTAATAACAAAGCAGAAATTGGCGGTGCAGTTTTCACTGATAATGGTGAAGTAACAAATTGTAATTTTATTAATAATAATGCCGAGCATGGTGGTGCAGTTCACACTGTTGGAAGTGGAAAATTAAGTAATTCGAATTTTGCTAATAACTCTGTGGTATTCTATGGCGGTGCAGCTTATATCACTGAAATGGGTATTGTAGAAAATTGTAATTTTACTAATAACAAAGCAGGTGAAGTTGGCGGTTCACTTTGCTTTGAAGGTAATGCTGATGTAACAAATTGTAATTTCATTAATAATAATGCTGCCTATTATTATTCTGGTGCAGTTTACATCGACAGAAGTGGAAAATTAAGTAATTCGAATTTTACTAATAACTCTGCGAGAGTCTATGGCGGTGCTGTTTACATCCTTGAAGAGGGTACTGTGGAAAATTGTAATTTTAATGGTAACAATGCACCAGAGGGCGGCGCAATTAGGATTATTAACAATGTCACTGTAAAAGATTGTAGTTTTAATGATAACAATGCATCCAAGGGTGGTGCAGTTTTCATTAAAGAGGATGGTGTTGTAACAGATTGTAATTTCACTAATAACTCTGCAGGATCTAATGGGGGTGCAGTTTTCATCAATGAAAAGGGTATTGTGGAAAATTGTAATTTTATTAAGAATTCAGCTAAAGACGGCGGTGCACTTTTCATTAATGGAACTGCAGGTGTAACAAACTGTAATTTCACTGATAACAAAGTAAATGAAACTCAGGGTCATGGTGGCGCTATCCTGTGGAATGGTACCAACGGAAATGTTTCTGATTGTAGTTTTGTGAATAACTCCGGATACAATGGAGGTGCTATCTGTTGGAATGGTACTAATGGTAATGTTTCTGGTTGTAGCTTTGTGAATAATTCTGCTACAGATCATGGTGGTGCTATCCTCTGGTGTGGTGATAATGGTAATGTTTCTGATTGTAGTTTTGTGAATAACTATGTAAAATACTATGGCGGCTCTATCTTTTGGAATGGCACTGCTGGTGGTCTTGTTTCTGATTGTAGTTTTGTGAATAACTATGGATACAATGGTGGCGCTCTCTTTTTGGATGCCGGTGCGGGCGCTCTTGTTTCCGATTGTACTTTTGCGAATAATTTAGCTAATTGGGGTGGTGCTATCTTTTGTGATTCCTGTGTTGGTGATGTTGTTTCCGGTTGTAGTTTTGTGAATAACACTGCAGGTGTTGGTGGTGCTGTCTGTTGGTGGTCAAGTAATGAAGGTCTTGTTCATGATTGTAGTTTTGTGAATAATTCTGTTAGATATTATGGTGCTGCTATCTACTGGAGGGGTAACGATGGTAAAGTTTCTGGTTGTAGTTTTGTGAATAACAGTAAATATAGTACCATCTATTTCTATAATAATGAAAATATTTCTCATAATTTATCAATCAATGACAATATTTTCTTGAATAATACTGGTGTTGTAATTTATTTTGTTAATAATGATTCTTCTTCCAATGCGGATTACAACTGGTTTGGAAATAATGCAACCAATTACGATATGGCACCTACAACCAATAATATGGAAATAAATACCTGGCTGTTCCTGAATGCTACAGCAAATCCGGATCCAATCCCTATTACAGACACATCCGATATTATATTTAAATTATACGCTTATACTCCTAATGGAGTATCAGAATATGATAACACTCTTTTGAAAGCTGTCAACTTAACATTAACTCCAACAAACGGAAGAGTCAATACTAATAGGACTAATATTGGTGAACCTGTACAGTACACTCCAGAGAGTATCGGAATCGGAACGCTAACAGCATCTATAGAAAATGCGACATATACTGTAACATTAATAAATACAGATGGAACAACATTTGCCGATTTAAATTGGGTCATAAACGGCAATAATAATGATACAATTGTTTTGGATAGGGATTACACTTATAACCCAACATTTGACTATGATTTTAAAAATGGAATTGTCATTGATCGTCCGGTGACAATTATCGGAAATGGCCATACCCTAAATGCTACCGGACTGGCAAGAATATTCAATATTCAAGCAAATGATGTAACAATCAAAAATATTACATTCACTAATGCTAAAAACAGAGAAGATGGTGGGGCTGTTTACTTTGAGAATAGTGGTACTGTTGAAAATTGTAATTTTACTAACAACACTGCATCTAATGGTGGTGCAGTTTACTTCTTTGCTCAAGGTACTGTAACCAATTGTAATTTTACTAATAACTCTGCTATTAGTGTGGATACTGGTGGTGGTGCCCTCTTCATGCTTTCAGGTACAGTAACAAATTGTAATTTTACTAACAACACTGCATCTTATGATGGTGGTGCAGTTTACTTCTATGAAAATGGTGAAGTGACAAATTGTAATTTTACTAAAAACAATGCACGTTCTCATGGTGGTGCACTTTACTTTGATAATGGTTATTGTAAAGTAACAAGTTGTATTTTCGTTAATAATGTTGTTGAGTATTCTGGTGGTGCACTTTACTTTTATAATGGTGGTGAAATAACAAATTGTAATTTTACTAATAACCAAGCAACTGGCATTATCAGTTGGGCTGGTGCCGTCGACATGCGTTCAGGTACTGTAACAGATTGTAATTTTGTTAATAACAGTGCTATTAATGGTGATGCTGGTGCCATCGACATATTTTCAGGTAATATAACAAATTGTAATTTTGTTAATAACACTGCAAATACGTTTGGTGGTGCAGTTGAACTTAGGGATTATGGTGTGGTAACAAACTGTAATTTTACTAATAACTCTGCTTTTGGTTATGGCGGAGCCATCGACTTGTATTCCGGTAATATAACAAATTGTAATTTTGTTAATAACAACGCAACAGATAGTGGTGCAATTCAATTTTATGAATATGGTGAAGTAACTAATTGTAATTTTATCAACAACTCTGGAGACTTTGGTGGTGCAGTTAGCTTTGTTG
>CAJGDA010000074.1 GCA_904501935.1 uncultured Methanobrevibacter sp.
GAGGAATGCAGTAAAGATTCTAAAGATTATACCAAAGAATGGGATATTGAAGGAGAAAAAGTAATTATTTCAATTAAAAATTAAGGGTGTTAACATGACTTTAGCTGATTCTGAAATTGAATATATTGAAGGAATCCTTGGTAGGAAGATGAATGAATTAGAAGAAGGAATGCTTGATGTAATGTTTTCCGAGCATTGTTCTTACAAAAGCAGTAGGCCATTTTTAAGGGCATTTCCTACTGAAGGAAAAAATATTATTTTAGGTCCAGGTGACGACGCAGGACTTGTTTCTGTAACAGATAAATATGCACTTGCTGTAGGTATGGAATCTCACAACCACCCATCAGCTATTGAACCATACGGTGGAGCAGGAACAGGTATTGGTGGTATTTTAAGAGATATTATATCAATGGGAGCAATGCCTATCGCACTTTTGGATTCACTTAGATTTGGACCTTTAGAAGATGAAAAATCAAGATACTTATTTGAACATGTTGTAAAAGGAATCTCCGATTATGGAAATCGTGTAGGGGTTCCAACCGTTGCAGGTGAAATTGAATTTGACGAATCTTTTAGAACAAATCCTCTTGTTAATGTAATGTGTGTGGGGCTTGTTGAAAAGGACAATATTGTTCGTGCACAGGCACCTAATATCGGTGATGTATTCCTTTTAATGGGTGGAACTACAGGTCGTGATGGAATTCACGGAGTAACATTTGCATCAGAAGAGTTAACCTCTGACTCAGAAACTGAAGACAGGCCGGCAGTGCAAGTGGCCGATCCATTCACTAAAAAAAGAGTTTTAGAAGCTTCATTAGAAATCCTTGAAAAGATTAATGTCAGTGGTGTAAAGGATTTAGGTGGTGGAGGACTTACTTGTTGTATCTCAGAACTTGTAGATTCTTCAAATAATGGAGCATTAGTAGATTTGCGTGCAATTCCTTTAAGGGAAACCGGAATGACTCCATATGAAATCATGCTTTCCGAATCTCAAGAGAGAATGGTATTTGTCATAAACCCTAGTGATGTTGAACTTGCTCAACAAATTTGCGATAAGCATGAAATAGTATCTTCAGTAATCGGTGAAGTCATTGACGGTGATAATATGATTGTTTCAGATGAAGGTGAAGAAATTGCTAACTTGCCGACTATCTTACTTGCAGATCCTCCTTCAATTGATAGACCTACTGTTGAAATTCCAGAAGATACACAAAAAATTGAACTTAAAGAACCTGGAATTTATGAATCCTTACCAAAATTATTATCTTCTCCAAATATTGCTTCAAAAGAATGGGTTTACAAACAATATGACCATGAAGTTCAAGTAAGAACTGTTGTAAAACCGGGTGATGATGCTGCAGTTTTAAGAATTGATGAAAATACTGCCATTGCGCTCACTACAGATTCAAACACAATTCATACTAAATTATCTCCATTTGATGGAGGTGCAGGATGCGTTGCAGAAGCTATCAGAAATGTTATTTCAATGGGAGCAACTCCTTATGCTGTTGTAGACTGCTTAAACTTTGGAAATCCTGAAACTCCTGAAATCCTATGGCAATTCAAAACAGCCATTGAAGGAATGAGTCTTGTAGCTGAAAAATTCGATGCTCCTGTCATCAGTGGTAATGTAAGCTTTTATAATGAAACTGAAGGTATCAAAATCAATCCAACCCCTGCTGTAGGTGTAATTGGTGTTGAAGACATTAAGAACATCAGAACTATGGACTTTAAAAACGAAGGAGATAAAATCCTTTTAATTGGAAAAACCTATGATGAGTTAACCGGTTCAGAATACCACAGAACCATTCATAATCTAGAAGTAGGAACAGCTCCAAGAATCAGAATTGATGAGGAATTTGCTAATGGTCAAACTGTTTTGAAACTAATCGATGAGGATGTTAACAAAGATATCACTTCAGTTCACGACGTTTCAGCTGGAGGTATTGCTGTTGCAATTTCAGAAATGGTTATAAAATCAGGACTTGGATGTGAAGTTAATTTGGTGGATGATGAACTAGATAAAATTCAATTGCTTTACTCAGAAAGTCATGGTAGATACATTTTAACTGTAAAAGCTGATGCAGTAGATGATATTTTAGCAAAAATAGATGTTGATGTTCAGGTAATTGGTGAAGTGAAAGGAACTTCATTGAATATTAACGGTCATGAATTTAGCTTTGAAGATTTAGATAATGCATATCATGGTGTTATTGAACAATACATGGCATAACTGTTTTGGGAGTTTTAAACATGTTCTTATCTAAATTGGATTCTCTAAAAAATGCTCAAAAGCTGATAAGCGATAATCAGAAATTTACGGATGTTGAGGAAATTTCTATTTACGATGCTCACAAAAGAGTTTTAGCCGAAGATATTATTGCATTTCATGATTCACCTCCATTTGATAAATCTGCGATGGATGGTTTTGCTGTTATTGCGGAGAATACATTTGGAGCATCACAATCACTTCCTAAAGAATTTAAGATAATCGACACAATCGGCGCTGGAGATTTTTCAGATAAAACTGTTGGAGAAAATGAAGCTATTGTTATAGCTACTGGAGCTCCTATTCCTGATGGCGCTAATGCGGTTATAATGAAAGAATACACAACTACTGATGGTGATGATTTAACAATATACTCTCAAGTAACTCCTGGAGAAAATATAAGCCCAAAATCTGAGGATATTAAAAAAGGCGAAAAGATTTTAGATAAAAACACTTTTATCAGATATCAGGAATTAGGTTTGATTGCTTCAGCAGGGTATGATGAGGTTAAAGTTTTCAAAAAACCAAGAGTTAAGGTTATTATAACAGGCAATGAATTGGTTGAGCCAACTAAAGAGGAAATTGATAAAGCTAAGATTATTAATTCTAATCAGTTTACTATTAAAGCAATGATTGAGGACTCTGGTGCCATTGCAGAGATTGGTCATGCTGGAGACACATTTGATGAAGTAAAAGAAGCTATTTTAGAAGCTTCTAGAGAGTTTGATGTAATCATGACAACTGGTGGAACAGCTATTAGTAAGGGGGATGTTGTCCTTGATGTAGTGGATGATATCGGTGAAATATTGTTCCATGGTGTGGCTATGAGGCCCGGTAAGCCAGCTGGTGCAGGAATTGTTAATGGCAAGATGATATTTACTTTTTCAGGTCAGCCTGTTGCAGCTATGGGTCAATTTGATGTTTTTGCAAGAAAATTTTTATTTGAAATGCAGGGAAGATCTTTTGATTTTCATATTGTTGAAAGGGAATCTCAACTAAAAGTTCCTTCTCAACTTGGAAGAACTGATTTCATTCGCGCTGTCAGTGATGATGAGTATGCAAAACATGTTCTCAATAGAGGTTCTGGCATCATAAGGTCAATGGTTGAAGCGAACAGCTATATCATTATAGATGAAAATGATGAAGGATATCAAAAGGGCGATATAGTTGACGTAGTCTTCTTTGATTCACTACTTTGGTAACTAATGGTGCATTTTAATGAATGGTATTTATTATTATTTGATAGCATTTGCTGTCATCTGGATATTGGTCGGAATTTTCCATAAAAGATTATCTGATTATGGAGTTGAGCTGGATTTTCCAGTCATAATGTGGAAAACTCAAAGGCTTCGAGGACTGATATCTAGAATTTCTAATTTTTCACCTACATTCTGGCGATGGTACATGAATGTTGGAATTGTTGTAGCATTTATCGCCATGATATTCATTACATGGACATTGGTTTCATCATTGCCATCGGTTTTTGAAACACCAACAGTTTCTATAGTAATTCCTGGTGTTGAAATGCCAGGTTCATCAATCTATATTCCGTTTTTCTATGGTTTGATAGCTCTGGCAACTGTTTTGATTGTTCATGAATTTTCGCATGGTATACAGGCCGTTGGAGAAAATATATCAATCAAATCAATAGGATTACTGTTATTTATTATTCTTCCTGGAGCTTTTGTAGAGCCCGATGAAGATGAGCTTAAAAATGCCAAAAGGATTTCAAGGCTAAGGGTTTATGCGGCTGGTTCAATTGCAAATATTTCTTTGGCCATTATTGCAGTATTGCTTGTTTCATTAGTGTCTGCCGGAATCCCTCATTATTTTGCTGAAGATGGAATAGCTATTGACAGGATTGTTGAAGGCTCACCTTCTGATGGAATTTTAAAAGAGGGAATGGTTTTAAAAGCCATAGACAATCAAAAGATTAATGATTCTGCATCCTATGTCAATGCCGTAAGTTCATTTAAGCCGGGAGATAATGCAACGCTAACAACAGATCAGGGAACCTATACCCTGACTTTGGATAAAAATCCGAACAATGAATCCAGAGGATTTTTCGGAATTCAAGCAAACAAACATTTTAAATTAATAGACAATAGTTTAGGGCCTCTTCCTTGGGTATTGTTTGAATTGGGCGAACTGTTCGAATGGGTGTTCATGCTGAATCTAGGAATCGGCTTGTTCAACCTGCTTCCAATCAAGCCATTGGATGGGGGACATATGCTTGAGATTCTGTTAAGCTATAAGTTATCTGAAAAGCACTATAAACCAATTGTTAATTCATTATCTGTGGTCATGGCAATGATTATTGTATTCAGCCTTGTAGCTAGCTTTTTATAGTAGAATTACATATTGTAGGATTTTTTTTCACGGAAAATATGTGCATATAATTCTTCAGGTTATTTAATCAAATAGTGTAATGACTATAGAAGATTTATTTAAATTATTTTCTTAAATAAGCTTTTATTTATTCATTCTTTCATGATTAAGATGTAATCAAGGACTTACTTTCAAAAAACTTTATATATAGGTTCTAATATTATTATTTGTGTATAGAATTGATTTTTAAAAAATCAAGCAAGGATTAATAATTGACTTTGAGGTGATGATATGGATTTTAGAAATGTATTATTCCTACTGGTCATTTCTTTACTTTTATTTGGTACTGCTTGTGCGCAAAAGACTGTAAATGATTTTAAAGTAGATGAATCTTATGAACAGGCATATGATGGAAATTATCATTCATTGTATATAAATGAAAAGCAATTATCTGGAATTGCTATTTACAGATACCTGTCATTTGAAGTTGATGATAACAGTAATATTGGTAATGATTTAGTTCATGATGACGGCAAAGATTATCTAATTTGTGATGAAGGCAATATTACAGTAGCTAAAAATCCAGATAAAACTGTCAATTTCACCGATAAGGATTACGCAGAACACGGTATTGCTGAATTAGTAAGCTGTGATGGTGAACAGTTTGTTGTTGTATTTTGGGCAAAGGACATTAGCGGTATAAAGGATTCAGATTTAATCTCCGAATTAAATCAATTTAATAAGGATAATAACGTTAAAGCTATTGCTTTCTGAATATCCTATTTTTACTATTTTTTTATTTTTATAAATTTTCATAAATTTTAGTTTTTAAGTTAAATATTTATTTGAAAATTGACATAGTATTCTATGAAGGGGGTTATCTTCTGAACAATAGATTCATATTATTTTTAATTTTGATTTTCATGCTGTCCGTTTCAGCGGTAAATGCGTATGATAATGCTACAAATTACATTGGTGTTTCTGATGACCAAACAAGTCTAGTAATCTCAGAAAATAATGGCATTGGAAGCTTTGCTGATTTGAATGGTGAAATTAGTAAAATTGCAGCTGGCGGAAATTTAACATTAAAAACAGATTATGCATTCAATTCCAACGATTCCGATTACAGGGATGGAATAAGAATTGCTGAAGACAATATCATAATCGATGGAGACGGACACACAATTAATGGCGCAGGAATGGCCAGAATATTCAACATTGCTTCAAATAATGTTACATTGAAAAATATTATTTTTGTAAATGGATATTCAAGCGAAAACGGTGGAGCAATATTCACTATTAATAATTTAAACATATTAAATTCCACATTTATAAATAACAGCGCATATAATGGAGGAGCGATATGCTTCAAGGATGCTACTGCCAACATCACAATTAATGGTTATTTTGAGGGTAACACTGCTGAAAGAGGAGGCGGTGCAATATATGTTCAAGGAGAATCCAGAAACAGCATATTTGCCTCAGAGTTTTACAATAATACTGCAAAAGCGGCTAGTGGCGGAGCGATATTTTTCTATAAGTTAGCTGAAGGAAATATATTTGAAAGTACTTTCAGACACAATTATGCACTGTATGGTGGAGGAATCTTCTTTTACAACAAAGCGAATAACAATAGGTTCAGAAGTGACTTCAGATTTAATATAGCTAAATCCTGTGGCGGGGCGATGTTTTTCTACAACACTTCAAATAACAATAACTTCAGCGGTTATTTCATTAATAACTCCGCTTTAGGAAAAGTTGATCCAGAAAATGGAAATGGTGGAGCAATAACATTCAAGAACACATCAACCAATAGCATATTCAATTGCGATTTTGTTAACAATACTGCTGCTTTAAATGGTGGAGGGGTAAACTATAGGCAAACTCCATACAACATTACATTCAACAGCAATTTCATTAACAATAAAGCGGAAAACGGTGGAGGAGTTAACTTCTTTGAGACTTTTGAAAATGTAGTGTTCAATGGACAGTTCAGATGCAATAATGCTTCTTATGGTGGGGCGATAGCCACTACAAACGGTATCATTGAAAACACTTCTTTCATTGAAAATCGCGCTGAAACTGGTGGTGCAATCTATTTTGATGATAATGGGACTATAATCAACTGTTACTTTGACAGCAATGAAATTAGTGATAATTATGGAGATGGAGGTGCAGTCTATTTCAACAATGAAGGATTAATAGCAAACTGCAACTTCACAAGCAACAAGGCCGTCTATTATGCTGGTGCTGTTTACTTCTTTAATGATGGTAAAATTGAAAATTCAAACTTTAAAGATAATGAAGCTCAAAATGGAGGATCAATTTACTTCCATAGAACTGGGGAAGTAAACAATTGTAACTTCACAAGCAACAGTGCTAGAACCGGAGGAGCGATTGAATTTTGGAGGAGTGGAACAGTTAAAAATTCTAACTTCAACGATAATTTTGCAAGATTCAGTGGAGGAGCGATTTATTGTGATGCGGATGTGGAAATATGTGATAGTGTTTTCAACAGCAATTCTGCAATGGAGTATGCTGGCGGTGCGGTTTGCGTTTACTATGAGGCTGAGATAACCCGTTGTGAATTTACAAATAACTCTGGCCATCATGGTGGTGCCATTAATTTAGGTGGTGAGGGAGCAAAAGTATCTGAATCAAACTTCTTTGATAACTCCGCTATAAATAAGGGCGGGGCAATTTATTTAGGAGGTTCCAACGCAAACTTCAACAGCGTAAATTTCAGTGGAAATAATGCAACTCAAGGTTCAGCTATCTATAAAAGTCAAAATGCGATGGATTTCACAATTGCTAATGTCATTTTCGGCAGGAATAGGGCAGATTCTAATAAAATTATCATAGAAGTTGAAGGCAATGAAAGTTATGCACCAAATAATAATGTTACTGTCCATGTTTATTTATTGGGTAATGACAACATCGCTAATGCCATCTGGAATGATGGTGGAATAGATTCTATTAAATTGGCAAATGTATCATGTGAATTTTCTCAAGACGGTAGGGAGCGTGAATTAGTAAGATTCAATGATAACGCTTTAAAAA
>CAJGDA010000075.1 GCA_904501935.1 uncultured Methanobrevibacter sp.
ACCTTTGCACCGAGCAATTCCATCCTATAAACATTCAAAGCTTGACGTTGTGTGTCAACTTCCCCCATAAACACTTCACATTCCATGTCCAAAAGCGCAGCTGCGGTAGCTGTAGCAACCCCATGTTGGCCTGCACCGGTTTCTGCAATCACTCTTGTTTTTCCCATTTTTTTAGCAAGCAATACCTGACCTAAAACATTGTTAATCTTATGGGCCCCTGTATGGTTTAAATCTTCACGTTTTAAATAGATTTTGGCACCACCAAGGTCTTCTGTCATTCTTTTAGCATAATACAATAACGATGGCCTTCCAGCATACTCTTTTAATAATGTATTGAGCTCCTCTACAAAATCTGGATCATTCATATAATGATTGTATTGTTCTTCCAAGTAGAGCAATTCATTCATTAATGTTTCAGATATGTATTGACCACCATATTCACCATATCTTCCGTTATTCACCTAATAACCTCCATTATCTCTCTAATCTTATTTTCATCCTTAAATCCATCAGTTTCAAGACTGGAACTTAAATCCACAGCATATGGTTCAAATTCCTCAATTGCCTGGCAGATATTTGAAATATCCAATCCTCCCGCTAAGAAAAATTCTTTATCCAAATCTTTTCTAATCAATCGCCAGTCAAATGTTTTTCCACTGCCTTTACCGCTGTCCAATAATAAGTAATCTGCTTGAGTATTTGCATATTCATTTAAATCAATGCCGCGTGACATTTCAATAGCATTTATAATTCCTAATTTATTATTTGTTTTATCTTTTAAGCTCAAAATATACTCTTCATCTTCACAACCATGAAGCTGTGCCACATCAATGATTCCATTGTTGAACAGCTCCAATATTTCATTTTGAGAGGCATCTACAAAAACACCAACTGAAATGATGTCTGATTCCAAATTTTTTTTTAATTCACTGGCCAATTCGTGTGAGACCTTTCTTTTACTATCTGCAAATACAAAACCAATATAATCCGGTTTATATTTATTTACGATATTAATATCTTCCAATCGCTTAAGTCCACAGATTTTAATTTTAACCATTCTTCAACTCCGAAATCATAGCCTTCTTATCCTTACTTTTCATTAAAGTTTCACCTATCAGAACTGCATCAACATCATTTTCTTTTAATTTGGCAACATCTTCTTTTGTTTTAATGCCACTTTCTGAAATAAATAAGACATCATTACCTACACATCTACGTAAGTTAATACTATTTTCAATATCTACACTGAAATCTTCTAAATTTCTATTGTTTACACCAATGATTTCAGCCCCAACATTCATAGCCATTCTGATTTCATCACCGTCATGGGTTTCAACAATAGCTGAAAGACCCAAATCATGAGCCAAATCCAAGTATTTTTTTAATGTAGCAATGTCCAAAATGGAAGCTATCAATAAAACTGCTGATGCACCAAGCACTTTCGCTTCCCAAATCATATATTCATCCACTACGAAATCTTTTCTCAGAATTGGGATAGTGACATTTTGAGAAATCTCTTTTAGATACTCATTGTCCCCTTTAAAAAAATAAGGTTCTGTTAAAACTGAAATTGCACTAGCTCCGGCTTCCTCATATTCCTTTGCAATAGCTACATAATCAAAATCCTCAGCAATTAGACCTTTTGAAGGAGATGCTCTTTTAACCTCAGCAATTATTGAAATATCATCTCCACCCACTGCCTTTTTAAATGGAAACTCATCAGTGATTTCTAATTCTTTCACTTGTTTTTTTAACTCTTCTAATGGAGTGATTTCTTTTTCCTGTTCAATCCTTTCTTTAGTTTTTTCCACAATTTCATTTAACATAATAATCAGCTATTTGTAAATTCAATAAATTTTTCAAGTTGTTCTGCTGCCTTTCCCGAATCAATAATTTCAGCTGCAAGATCCACTCCTTCCCTTAATGATTCAACTTTGCCAGCGACATATAGGCCTGCAGCAGAATTTAATAGAACTGCATTTCTTTTCGGTCCTTTTTCACCATTTAATATTGATAATGTAATTTCCGCATTTTCATGTGCATCTCCACCAACAAGGTCTTCTTTTGATGCCATTTCCATGCCAAAATATTCTGGAGAAATTTCATAAGACATTGTTTTACCATCTTTAAGTTCACATACAAAAGTTTTATCACTAACAGAAATCTCATCCATGACATCCATTCCATAAACTGAAAGTGCAGAACTAACTCCCAAGTTCTTCAATACATCAATTAAAGGCTCTACAAGTTCTTTTTCATAAACTCCTAAAACTTGCATTGTAGCCCCTGCAGGATTTGTTAGCGGACCCAAAATATTAAATATTGTTCTGATTGAAAGCTCTTTTCTCACACTTGCAACATATTTCATAGACAAATGATAATTTTGAGCAAATAAGAAACATAAATTTATTTTTTTTAGACATTCTAAACTTTTTTCAGGTTCAATATGAATATTAACGCCTAATGCTTCCAACACATCGGCTGCACCACATTTGCTTGAGGCTGATCTGTTACCATGCTTTGCAACAGGGACTCCTGCAGCAGAAATGACAATTGAAGATGTTGTTGAAATATTAAATGTATTTGAACCGTCTCCTCCGGTTCCAACTATTTCCAAAACCTCTAAATCGTTTAATAATCTTACACAATGAGCCCTCATAGCTTCAGCAGAAGCGGTTATCTCGTCAATTGTTTCTCCTTTCATAGACATTGCTGTTAAATAAGCACTCATCTGAACTTCACTTGCTTCACCACTCATGATTTCATCCATAGTTTGGTAAGCTTCGTCATAAGTCAAATCTTCATGCTTATATACTTTTAAAATAGCTTCTTTAATCATAATATTCCTCTTTCAACTTTTTCTGTGAAATTTCTTATAATTGTTAAACCATCTGGTGTCAATATTGATTCCGGATGGAATTGCAGACCATAAATATTGAAATCCTTATGCTTTACGGCCATTATCTCGCCATCATCTTTTGATTTTGAAATAACTTCCAAACACTCAGGAAGAGTATCTTCAACTAAACTTAAAGAATGATATCTTCCAACGGTAATTTCACTAGGCAATTCCTTAAAAATAAAATCATAATCAAGAGATATTTTTGATGATTTTCCATGCATTAATCTTTTTGCATGGGAAATCTTGCCCCCAAATGCGGCACAGATTGCTTGATGACCTAAACAAACTCCCAAAATAGGTATTTTATTATGGAATTGCTTAACAATGTCAATGCAAATTCCTGCGTTTTCCGGTTTTCCAGGACCCGGGGACAGTATGATGCATTCTGGATTTAATTCATTGATTTCCTCAATGGTTATTTTATCATTCCTATAAACTTGAATATTCGGATTTACCTCACCTATCAATTGAAACAGATTATATGAAAAACTGTCATAGTTATCGATTAAAAGAATCATTCAATCCCCCCATCAGCTATTTTCAATGCATTTATAACAGCAGCTGCTTTATTTAAACATTCCTCAAATTCCTTTTCAGGCACGCTATCTGCAACAATTCCTGCACCGGAACGGATGAATACCTTATTATTGCGAGCAAATGCAATTCTAATTGAGATACATGTATCAATATTGCCGCTTAAGTCAACATAACCAATAGCCCCACCATAAATACCTCTTTTATTGTCTTCCAATTCATTTATTATTTCACATGCCCTTATTTTTGGAGCTCCAGATAACGTTCCTGCAGGCAAAATTGAATCGATTGCGGATAGAGAATCCAAATCACTTCTTAAGATTCCGGTTACAGTAGATCCAATATGCATCACATGTGAAAATCTCTCAATTGAGAGATACTTATCCACTTTAACAGAACCGATTTCGGAAATTCTTCCAATGTCATTTCGACCCAAATCAACTAGCATATTATGCTCTGCCAGCTCTTTTTCATCGGCCAATAATTCTTCTTCAAGTTTTAAGTCTTCCTCTTCAGTTTTTCCACGAGGCCTAGTTCCCGCCAATGGAAATGTGTATAGCTTATTGTCATTTAGTTTAACTAACGTTTCGGGAGATGCCCCTGCAATTTCGATATCATTGCTTGAGAAATAAAACATGTAAGGAGACGGATTTGTTGTTCTTAATACCCTATATGTATCAAATAAACTCCCGGAAATATCCGCTTCTATCCTATTGGATAAGACAACTTGGAAAATATCACCTTCATGAATATAGTATTTTGCCCTATCAACCATATCGCAATATTTTTCACGTGAAAATGCCGGTTTAAAATCAGATTTCAATTCAAGCGGTTCAATATCAACTTTTTTGCCATTTTTGATTAAATTGGCAATCCCTAATAATTCATCGCATGCCCTTTTGTAGTTTCTTTCCAAATCATCGGTTTTAATGTTTACGATAATGACAATCTTCTGTTTGAAGTTATCAAAAGCTATTACCTTATCAAACAACATCAAATCTATGTCTTTAAACTGATCTTGATTTTCAGCATCCAAAGTTAGGGAAGGCTCTGAATATTTTATATAATCATATGCAAAATAGCCTACAAAACCACCTGTGAATGGGGGCAAATAACTTAATTTTGGAGATTTGTTCTTTTTAACCAAGTCCTTAATAATTTCTCCAGGATTATTGGTTTCAAATGTTATTTCATCATCGGTAAGTTCATTAAAGTCTGCATCTCCTTTTATAGTGACAATTCCATTTTGACAAGTGAACTCTAAAAGCGGATCGTAGCCTAAAAATGTGTATCTTCCCCATTTTTGTGAATCTTCAACACTTTCTAACATATAAGTATGGTCACTAATGCCTTTTAAAATTCTTAAAACTTCTATAGGAGTAGCTATATCTGAAAACAATTCATAAGATATAGGTATTCGCTTATACTCTTTGTTTTTTCCAATTTCTTTTACATCTTCTAAGTTTGGGGAAAACATCATATCACACTTTTAATTTACTATAATATAATTAGTATAATGTACTATTTAAAACCTTGTTGTAACAATTTGTACATTATAGTTACATCGAAAAAAAATATTAGTACATTTTGTCCTGTTGCTGGCTAAACTGAATTACGATTTTTTTAATTTCCCTGCTTTCCAAATAAGGAAGTTTTTCTGCAATTTCTTTTTCAAGATCGCTATTTAACTGAAGTCTTTTTTGAGCGTATTCCTCTCCTTCATATTCGCTGCGGTATTGTTTGTTCAAATTGGAATATTTTGTAATCAAAGGCTGAAGAACAGCACCTATATCCTTATCCAATTGGTCATTTTTAATTTTTTGTTTTCTGATTTCAACTACGAAGCCCACAACAGTTACGAAAAATCCCAAAACTGTTATGGTCAATGCAGGAACAAAAATCTTCTCGTCATTTACAAAAAGAACTGTAATGAAAATTCCAACAAATATTAAAAGAACACCTATTTTTCTTAAATCCATGTTTAGATATCTAGATTTATTATTATTTAATATTATTCAATTCAACAAAAATAAAGACCATGATTAAAACAAATGAAAGGAGAGCCAAAAGAGACATTATCCCAATCACAAGACCATTTGTAAATAGAACATTTGCAGTATCCAAAATAACAATACTTTCTGCAAATAGGTTATTTAAAAAGTGCGCGAAGATTGGGACTAGAATATTATCAGTTTTCAGATATAAAATGGCCATGCATATTCCAAAAATGAATGCTGCAACAATGCTGCCATAAGAATGCAGGGAAGCAAACAGCAAAGAACTAAACAATATTGAAAATACCGTTGGAATAATCAACTTCATCCTATTCAATAAAACCCCCCTAAATACTAATTCCTCACAAATCGGAGAGATGAATACTGAAGCAATAATGCTTCCAACTGCAATTAATGAATTATTAATATATAATGATGATATCTGAAAACTAATTAAATTGATAATATCAGGAAATATTGATAAAACAACACTTGACAAATACAAAAATCCATAAGAAAGAAAAATATTCAATATTACAATGATTATAATAGTTTTTAATGCTTCTTTTGAAAAAACATCGGCAAAATCCTGTTTAAGACTTGAAAAATTATCTTTTAATCTAAAAATAAAATAAAAAATTATGCAAATATAAATCCAGACAGAATTAATATGAACAGTGTTTAAAGAATTAAAAATAAATTGAATAATAAATAAGATGATTATTAAAATTAATATCTCCTTTAAGGAAATATTTTTAAGTTTTTCATTAAATAAAGACATGTCCATCGAGAAAAAAATTTGCTGAAAAAAAGTACCTAAAATTGACTAATTAGTCAAGTACGAATTTTCGCACGAATCAACAGCGTTTAATCATCTTTATCAAAGATAAAAATATCTTCAATTGCATCTTTACCCAAGATATTAGTTATATGATAGGCTAATAATAAGGAAGGGTTATATCGAGCGTTTTCTAAAGCATTTATTGTTTGACGAGTCACACCAACTAAATCGGCAAGTTGCTGTTGAGTTAAGCCTTTTTCTTGGCGGAACTGTCTTATTTTAGTTTCCATTAATTCACCTATAATTTATAATTATAGTTATATTTTATTTTTTGTATGAACTAATATAAATCTTTCTAAAATCCTTAAATATTAATAATTTAAAAGAGAAATATTATAATTGTTAACAAATTTATTAAAGGTGAGTTGATAAAAAATGGCTATACACCCAATTGAGTTTAGATATGGGACACCCGAAATGAAAAGTATCTGGGAAGAAGAAAATAAACTACAAAGAATGTTAGATGTTGAGTCTGCATTAGCTCAAGCTGAAGGTAAACTTGGTATTATCCCACAAGAAGTCGCTGACGAAATTGCAGCAAAAGCGAATACAAAATACGTAAAATTAGAAAGAATGAAAGAAATTGAAGCAGAAACCAATCACGATATCGCGGCTTTATCAAAATCAATTACCGAAGTTTGTGAAAATGGTGCAGGAGAATATGTGCACTTCGGAGCAACATCCAACGATATTGTTGACAGTTCAAATTCATTATTGATTAAAGATTCAATCATCGTATTAAAAGAAAAACTAGAAAGACTAACTAAAATAATGCTTGATTTGGCAAAAGAACATAAAATGAAAGTATGTATTGGACGTACCCACGGCCAGCATGCTCTTCCAACCACATACGGAATGAAATTTGGCCTATGGGCTGATGAACTCCACAGACAATATGACAGATTAGAACATGCAGAAGCCAATGTGTGTATTGGAATGATGGACGGAGCAGTAGGAACTACTGCCGCATTAGGAGAGCAAGGTTGGGAAATCCATAAAACAGTTGCAGAAATCTTAGAACTACCTGCAGCAACAATAACAAACCAAGTATTGCAAAGAGACAACCACGTTGAATTCATAAGTGTTTTAGCCAATATCGCAAGTACATTAGACAAAATCGCATTAGAAATCAGAAGCTTGCAAAGAACCGAAATCATGGAAGTGGGAGAATACTTCGACCCTGAAAAACAAGTGGGAAGCAGCACAATGCCACATAAAATGAATCCTATTACTGCAGAAAGGATTTGTGGCGTTGCAAGAATTGTAAAATCATATGTAAATGCTGCATTAGATAA